>JAKSLL010000065.1 GCA_024401215.1 Bacteroidaceae bacterium | reverse complement strand
AACACTTCGGTAATTTTTACCGGTTAGAAATACTGTTCGTATGGACTTTCAACGCTCTTCTTAAGAGTCGTAAAAAGAACACTTTCCTTGCAGGGTTAGAACGGAGAAACTCTATTTGCCTATACCCGTGGCATGTCAGGCATAAAAAAATTATACTTTTAGTGTAACAATGTCGATTTTTATGTCTCCATATATATGGAGGATTTAGTTTACGAACATCCCCCAACGTCCCTATCCCTGATAGGGAATAGGATAATATTATCAATGACACAAAACGTCTTGTATTTAAACTAATTGTATAATAAAAAGTTGTATATTTGAGAACTTGTTGTTGTACATCAATGATAAAACATGCCCAGCGACAATGAATATGAAATTGAATAACATATTTTAAAATGAAAGGCAGCGAAGACAGAATAGTTGAATTACTCGATGGTGCAAAAAAACATTTCATCATACCAGTTTACCAACGTAATTATAGTTGGAAGAAAGATCACTGCAAACAGTTGTATGATGATTTGGTTCGCATTGTGAAAGAAGACAAGGCGACGCACTTCTTTGGTAGTATTGTTTCCTCTAGTGTCAGCATAAATGATATTATCATCATAGACGGTCAACAGAGGATCACTACCATCTCTATTCTCATAATCGCCATCATCAACGCGATCAAGAACGGAGAGATAACCACAGATAACGAAACCCTTGTTGAGGAGCTGGAGACTGAATACATCGTCAATAAATTCAATAAGGATGAGAACAAGATAAAACTCCGTCCTTTTCGGAATGACAGCGAGGCTTACAAGAAAATCATCTATTCCACTGAATCGGAATACATAGAAAACAGTCCAGTAACGATAAACTATAGATATTTCTATAATCGCTTGCTAGAGAATGAAGTTTCCGTTGACGATCTGTACCAGGCAATCCAAAAACTAACGATAATCAACATTGAGTTAGGCAAGGACGATGATGCTCAGTTAATATTCGAAAGTCTCAATTCGACAGGAATGGACTTGAGCGAAGCTGATAAGATCCGCAACTTCATCTTGATGAGGGTAGACACGGAAAAACAGGAGAAATACTATGACACTTATTGGAATAAGATAGAGACATATACAGGTAGCGACATAGACCTGTTCGTGAGGGATTATCTGACCATCGAGACAAAGAATATCGCCAACCTTAAGAAATTATATTTCGCATTCAAGGAGTATGCCAACCAACAGTCGGATCCGAAGGTGATGTTGTCCAAGATGCTTGGCTACGCTGAGATATACAGGGATATGCGGGCAGGCAAGGTGGGAACAACACTCTCCAACCGTATCATGAACCACCTCAACCTGCTTGAGGCGTCGTACGCCGACACATTCATCATGACTCTTGTAAACAAGTACAAGAACGGGGAGCTATCAAAAGACGAGTTGGAAAGAATATTACACGTCATTGAGGTCTACGTCTTCAGACGCATGATGTGCGACATGCCGTCAAATGCTTTAGGTAAGATCTTCCCAATTCTCGACAAACGTATAGAGAGTTTGAAAGGCGATACCGGCGCAAAATATTCCGATGTCCTCATATATCAATTGGAAAGCTATTCGCAGACAGGCTCATTCCCTAAAGATGACGTGTTCAAGGAGGGCTTTATAAAGAAGGACTGCTATCACATGAGAAAGATCTGCAGGATGTATCTGTTCGACAGATTGGAGAACCAGGACAGCAAAGAGGTAAATGACGTAGTGTCGAATATGGAGGAGAACAACTACACCGTTGAGCACATCATGCCTCAGACACTAACACCACACTGGAAAGAGGTATTGGGAGAAGAAAGCGAACGGATACACGATGAGTGGCAACATACCATAGCGAACTTGACATTGACCGCATATAATTCGGAGTATAGCAACCTTCCTTTCAGCAGAAAGAAAACCGTGGACAACGGTTTTGAGGCGAGCGGACTCCGTTTGAACCAGGCATTATTGAAATATGAGCAATGGACAGAAACTGAGATGAAGGCTAGGCAAAAGGATCTACTGGACATAGCCATGAAACTTTGGCCTTATCCGGAAACAACATTCGAACCTGAACAAAAAGAGGGAATGGAGGTAACTCTGGCTGATGACACAAACTTCGCAAATACCAAGTTGAACAGCATTACCCTGAATGATGTCGTGTTCAAAGATACGGACTGGGCAAAAGCCTTTGTACGTTTATACAAGTACCTATACGACCAGGATCCTTCAATACTCCAAAATGCAGCGAAAAACTCTGATATTGTGTGGTTTTCCGACACCGAGAAGAATACTACATATAAGGAAATTGGCAAAGGAGTATATTACTGTACTTTAAGCGACACGAATTCCAAATTCAGGGTGTTCAAACAAATAATCGAGAAATACGACATCGACAAAGAGGATGTTGTCGTGTCATTAACAAATGTGATATCAAAAGAATAAAATATAAAGATGAACAAGCAACAATTAGCCGCAAAAATCTGGGCTTCAGCGAACAAAATGCGTTCAAAGATCGAAGCCAACGAGTATAAGGATTATATATTAGGCCTTATCTTCTATAAATATGTTAGCGATAATGAAGTCAGCTATCTAAAAAACGTGGATGGTTGGGGAGACGAAGACATCGCAACATTGAAAGACGATCCGGAGAATCCAGATGATGTGGATATTATGAATCATCTAAAGCAATCGGTCGGCTATTTTATCAGTTACGAGAATTTGTTCTCCACATGGTTGTTGCCTGATGTTAATTTTTCTGTGTCCGTATTAAGTAATGCCTTGAGTGATTTCGAGCGACATATAGATTCGAATTTCAAAGAGGTGTATCATGGCATTTTCGATTCCTTGAAAATAGGTCTCTCAAAGCTGGGGAGTGACACAAATTCTCAGACAAAAGCAATCAAGGATCTTTTGAAACTGATAAAGGATATTCCGACGGATAACAAGCAAGGATATGATGTGCTCGGTTATGTCTATGAATATCTGATAGGAAACTTTGCCGCTAATGCCGGCAAAAAGGCAGGAGAGTTCTACACCCCTCATGAGGTTGCAATAGTTATGGCTGAAATTGTAGCAAACCACCATAAAGGGAAAGAGACCATAGGAATATATGACCCCACCTCTGGTTCGGGTTCCCTTCTTATCAATATCGGTCGTTCCTTGGGAAGACACATGGCTGATACCAACAAAATTAAATACTATGCTCAGGAGCTGAAGGAGAATACATACAACTTGACACGTATGAATCTTGTCATGAGAAACATTCTTCCGATCAATATAGTTTCCAGGTGTGCAGATTCTCTTGGAGAAGACTGGCCTATGGAGGTAGAGGGTAGCAATATCGGGAAGCCTCTTTATGTTGATGCCGTAGTGTCAAATCCACCTTACTCACAGGAATGGGACACCACAGATATGGAACATGATGCTCGTTTCAAAAATTATGGTATAGCCCCAAAGAAAAAGGCAGACTATGCTTTCCTACTTCACGAACTACACCACTTGAAACCAGACGGAATCCTTACCATCGTATTACCTCATGGGGTGCTTTTCCGAGGTGACAAAGAGGATGGGTCGGAAGGTCAGATCCGTATGAACTTGATAGAGAAAAATAATATTGATGCTATTATTGGGCTTCCTGGTGGCATCTTCTTCGGCACTGGCATTCCTACGCTTATCATGGTGCTTAAACAACGTAGAGAGAACGATGATGTTCTTATCATAGACGCTTCAAAAGGTTTCACTAAGGATGGCAAGCAAAATCGCCTACGTGCCTGTGACATTAAACGTATCACTGATGTTATAAGGGACAGAGCCGATGTGCCAGGTTTTTCTCGAAAGGTTTCCCGTGATGAAATACGAAAGAACGACTATAATCTTAATATCCCAAGATATGTGGATTCTTCGGAGAAAGCGGTTAGGTATGACATCTATGCTACTATGTTCGGTAGTATTCCTAATTCCGAAATCGATGATCTCCAGGACTATTGGAATCACATGGACAGTCTTCGTGATGAAATTTTCCAATCAGTGGAGGACAAACCATACTCAATACTTAAAGTGGCAGACATCCATGAGGCAGTCTCCAGCAGTAATGATGTAAGGAAATTAAGAGACTCGTTTGATAAAGCCTTTGAAAATCTTGACACCTCTCTTCATACCCGTTTGATTGATAAACTCTCAAACGTGAGCGAAATCAATGAGGGAAAAGAGTTGGAGGATATTTCCGATGAGTTGTTCGTCCGTATGAGAAACCTTCCTATAGTAAACAACTATAGCGTTTATCAAGTGTTGGCAGATAATTGGAGTACCATCTCTACGGATATTGAAACATTCCAGCAAGATGGAAATATTGAAGCCTGTCATGCCATTGACCAAGCCACTAAGATCAAAAAAGATAAGGACGGAAACGAAATTGAAGTTCCAGATGGTCTCAAAGGTCGTATCATGCCATTTGAATTGATACAGGCGGAATATTTTGCAGAGGATCTGAACACCATCAAAAGCCTAGAGGCTCGTCAGGAAGAGATCTCCACTGAACTTGAGACCTTACGAGATTCGCTTTCCGAGGAAGACGCAGATGCTTTACTCAACGACGACAACACCAAATTTGAATTAGGTAAGGTCACAAAACAATTATCAGACCTTTTTGAGGAAATCCACACAACAGAGATAGATGCGGTCCGTGGCTATATTGATCTCCTCGACAAGAAAGCAAAGAAGAACGAAAAGCTGGAATACATCAAGAACTGTAAGGATGTTGATTGGGACTTGGTGGAGAGATCTAAGGATGATACTCTGAGTGCCAAGAGTGCAAAGCAATTGCTGTACACCTATTACCGAGATTACAGATTTCCGGAAGATTCCTTAGGTTATGTTTTAGTGTCTGTATCCAATTTGAATGACGAAGAAAAATCAAATAAGAAGACTCTAAACACCTTGATAGCAAACATAGAAGGAAATACCATCGTCAAGATCGAATCTTTGACTGACGAGGAATGCAAACACATGCTTCATGTGAAGTGGATCAATCCTATTGTATCTGGAATATCTGGTGTCTTTGACGACTCCATTCAATCATTAAGCGATACTATTTCGGAATTGGCGAAGAAATACTCTGTTGCTCTTAATGACATCAATGAGCAGATTCATAATTCCGAAAAATCTCTCAAATCTCTCATCTCAGAATTGACTGGTGACGAGTTTGCTATTTGTGGTCTTAACGAACTTATAAAGGACTAAGCCTATGGAACCGAAGATAAGATTAAAGGGATTTAACGGAGATTGGAATACTACAACTCTTGGTGCTATTGGAAGAGAGTATTTCGTTTCTAACAAAACTATACACCATCAAAATCTATTATCTTTAAGCTATGGCAAGATTGTAGAAAAGAATATCAAAAGCAAAAAGGGGTTATTGCCATCTTCATTCGACACATATCAAGTGATAAAAGATGATATTATAGTGTTTCGTGTCACTGATCTTCAAAACGATAAAAATAGTTTAAGAGTTGCAATTTCGAAAAAGGAAGGAATTATATCACCTGCGTATGTGTCTTATGAATGCATTACAAAAGATATTTTACCAGACTATTTATATTTACTTCTTCATTGTTTAGATCTCAGAAAAGTTTACTATTCAATGGGAGATGGAATGAGACAAACACTCAAATACAGTGATCTGAAAGAATTACAGATTGAATATCCTTCGGAAGAAGAACAAAAAAAGATCGTCGATTGTCTTTCTTTTTTAGACAACCTCATCCAATCTACTTCTAAACAGTTGGACAAACTCCGTAACATAAAGACGGCCAGTTTACAGTCCATGTTTCCACAGGAAGGTGAAACAAAACCTCGTGTAAGATTCAAAGGGTTTGACGGGGAGTGGGAAATAACTTCGTTAGGTTCACTATTTGCGGAAAGATGTGAATATGATGTTACAGCAGAAATGCTTTCAGTTTCTCAGAGTCAAGGAATTATCAAAGCGTCTGATAATGGAAGATTTGACAATTCTAATAACGACAAGTCGAAGTACAAGTTAGTCAGAATTAATGATATTGCTTATAATTCAATGAGAATGTGGCAAGGAGCTTGTGGATGTTCGCCTTATGAAGGCATTGTCAGTCCTGCATACACCGTTGTCACTCCCAAAGATAAGGTTTATTCTAAGTTTTTCTACTATATGTTTAAGACAAACCAGATGCTTAATACTTTTAGACTAAACTCACAAGGTTTAACTTCAGATACTTGGAATCTAAAATATCCAGCATTCAGTAAACTCAAGACATATTATCCTGCTTCAATAGATGAGCAGCAAAAGATTGCTGATTATTTCACCAACCTCGACTCTCAAATCACACTCCAAACGCAACGACTTGAGAAGCTAAAACGAATCAAATCAGCATGTTTGGATAATATGTTTGTTTAATATTTATAACGTTTGCAATATGCCAGAAAATATAGATAACATCCAACAATTTAACAACGAGGCAGCATTCGAAAATGCTCTTTGTGAACTTCTCTTGCAACATGGGTGGAACGAGATACTCAACCATCCTTCAGAAGAGGACTTGGTAAAGAACTGGGCTCAAATCATATATGATAATAACAGGGGCATCAACCAATTGGGTAACTGGCCACTTACCGAGTCAGAGATGCAGCAGATCATTGACAAGGTAGATATGTGTGAAACGCCTTACCAGATCAATAACTTCATCAACGGACAGGAGGTTTGTATTAAACGTGACAATACGGATGATACAAATAATTTTGGTAAGGAGATTTATCTCAAGATCTTTGATGCTCAAGAGATCTCTTCTGGCCAGTCTCGTTATCAGATAGCAAAACAGCCAAGATTTAAAGCAGCTCATCCACTTGCTGGAAACAGACGGGGAGATCTTATGCTCCTCATCAATGGTATGCCCGTCATCCATATTGAGCTCAAACGTTCTGGTGTGGATGTATCACAAGCCGCATTCCAGCTAAAACGATATACCCATGAAGGCGTCTTTGCCCACGGTATATTCTCAATGGTTCAGATATTTGTGGCCATGACACCAAACAAAACGTTGTATTTTGCCAATCCAGGTTCTGAAGACCGTTTTGTGGATCATTACTACTTTCATTGGGCGAATACTTACAATGTTGAGATTCACGATTGGAAACAGGTGGCTGCTGATCTGATTTCAATTCCTATGGCTCACATGCTTGTGGGTTTTTTTACCATTGCTGATGACAAGGACAAATCATTGAAAGTCCTGCGTTCATACCAATACTATGCAGTGAATAAAATCTCTGACAAGGTTCGTTTAAACACATGGGACGAACACCAACATAGAGGCGGATATATTTGGCATACGACAGGTTCCGGTAAGACCATGACATCCTTCAAGTCTGCCCAACTTGTCTCAGATTCAGGTGACGCAGATAAAGTAGTGTTCTTACTTGACCGTATCGAATTAGGTGTTCAGTCATTGGATGAGTATAGAGGATTTGCTGGTGATCCAGATAGCGTTCAGGATACCCAAGACACTTCCGTATTGGTGGCTAAATTAAAATCAAACGATAAGGATGACGCTCTTATTGTCACTTCCATTCAGAAGATGGCCAATATCGCCAAGAATCCGGAACGCTTTGCAGAAGACCTGAAAGTCATTTGTCGTAAACGGCTTGTTTTTATTATAGACGAGTGCCATAGGAACGTATTTGGCGAAATGTTGTTACGTATCAAGAGGACCTTCTCCAGGGCTCTGCTTTTTGGTTTCACAGGAACGCCAGTTTTCCCTGAGAATGCCCATGACGAGATTGTGACAGCCGATATATTTGGAGATGAACTTCACAAATACACCATCGGACATGCCATTCCAGACGGAAACGTCTTAGGATTTGACCCTTACATGATGGTTCTTACGGAAGATGATGATCTAAGGGATAGAGCGGCACGATATTTTCTCGGAATACAATCTGTTGATGAAATCGCTGACAATGAGGAGAAGATGGCGACCTACAATAGGTTTATGAATGAACTACCGATGGAAGCAGATTATCTTGAGGATGGTAAATTTAAGCATGGCATTGAGTTTTATCTCCCGAAAGATTTCTACAAAACAGATATTCACCACCAAAAGGTGGCTGCAGACATTGTCGAATCACATCAAAGACTCAGTATAAACGGAAAGTTCCATGCAATGCTGGCTACAAAGAGCATTCCGGAAGCAATAGAGTATTACCACATTTTCAAGAAAGATTATCCTTCTCTTAATGTAGTTGCCATCTTTGACGAAAATATAGATAATAGTGACGAAGGTATCTTCCGTGAGGATGCCATACTGGAGATGTTGGACGATTATAACCAGAAGTATTCAACTTCTTTCCAACTGTCAACCTATCAAAAATACAAGAAGGATGCGGGAAAACGTTTGGCGCATAAGAAACCGTATACAGGTATCGACAATGACCATAGCCAACAGATAGACCTTCTTATTGTTGTGTCACAGATGCTTACAGGTTACGATTCCAAATGGATCAATACCCTTTATGTCGATAAGGTGATGAAGTATGTTGACATTATCCAATCATTCTCCAGGACAAATCGTCTGTTTGGAGATGATAAACCTCACGGAACGATCAAATATTATACGATGCCATACACGATGAGACAAAACATACAGGATGCTCTTGAAGTTTATGTCGATCGTCCAGAAGGTGTGTTTGTCGATCACTTAGAGGTCAATTTGACAAGAATAAATTCCTTATTCTCCCATATCAAAAGCATATTCGAATCTTTTGGCATAAAGAATTTCGAGAAGTTGCCAGAATCCCGTGAATCACGTAATATGTTTGCCAAGGATTTCGCAAATATGACTCACACAATAAAGGCTGCCAAACTACAAGGTTTCATGTGGGATCAAACACGTTATGAATTCCAACATGAGGACACCTACACCTATGTGGATATGCTGATTGATGAGGAGACCTACAATGTCCTTCTTGCTAGATATAGGGAACTCTTCGGCGGTAAAGGTGGAGGAGGAGGTCACGATGACTCTGATTTCGATTATCCTATAGACTCGTACATAGCTCAGATCGGTACTGGAACCATAGATGCGGAATACCTAAACTCCAAGTTTGTATTGTATGTTCGAAATCTCTACACAGATGGTCCGGAAGGTGAACTCACAAAAAAGGCGAAAGCCGATCTTTGTAAGTCGTTCGCTGGGCTATCCCAAAAGGATCAGAGAACTGCATTGCTAATCATTCATGACATCCAGTTTGGAAAACTTCGCTTGGAGATAGGAAAAACCATCCTTGACTATATCACGGATTACCAACTTAGAGATATTCATAAGTTGGTTGTTCTTCTGGGTGAGGCGACTGGAATCAACATCAGTCAGTTGGACAATATCATCAAATCAGATGTCAACGATCAGAACCTAAACCAGTTCAACCGTTATGACAATCTAAGACTAACTGTTGATAATGTAAAGGCAAAGACTTTCATAAAAAAGGTAACGGGAGAAGAGGTTCCCCCACGTCTCGTCACTATCAAATTCGAGAAATTGCTACGTCAATTTATTTTGGACTCAGAAAAACGGGATAGGATTATGAAGGCTTATCTCAATGATGACATATTCTATGATGTTAACCAAACTGTTGTGCCTGAAGACAAGGAAGAAGTGGAAGATATTCCTGATTCCGCACTTTCAACGCCTATTGCCACCATTGTAGATCCAAATTTAATTAAAACCAATATTTCCGTTTCTATTTCGACGCAACTGGCTGGTGTTGCCAAATATATGCGACGTCCGTCAGAGATAGTCGATTGCTTATACTATATATTAAAAACCCCTTCTGTAGACACTCTTGACGGTGTGGGTATATATGTAGAGGATGCGCTTAACAAGCTTTTCGGCCGTCAGCCTAACTTCGTAGAGAAGATGACTTCATTCCATCAACTCGTCACCCAATTTGAGGCATTTGCGAAAAAACTGTATTATCTGATAAATAATTCGGAAATCCAGCCACAATACGGAGAACCGGATGTAACATGGAAAGACATAATTAAAGCACATCTTTGCTTGAGAGGTCTTAAGAATAACCCTAAAGATTGCTATCAGCAGTTATACCAATGTTTAGAGATTGTAAGATCTCTCAGAAATAGTCAATCCCATGTGTCTCCGACTGCTTCCGACCAAGAAGTGGACAACGCCTTAAGAACTGTGCTTACTATGTACTATTTCTTGGTAGGGTCAAGTATAACAGACTTGGAGAGTAATGGACATGATTTTTGAGTTAGCAAATAGACTTTAATCGCTAATCTAACACCAACTATATTATATGAGCTACTTTGATAATTTATTAGAGAAAAGAGGGTTAAACAATTGTTTACTCCCTTTATGGAAACTGAAACTTACAGAGGAAGAGTTTCAAGAACTACGTGCTATTCTTGAGGCGAGAACTCATATAATAAATACGGATGATCCTTTCAGACCGTTGCGTAGGGAATGTACATTATTCTTCG
This sequence comes from Bacteroidaceae bacterium, assembly GCA_024401215.1. Lineage (GTDB taxonomy): Bacteria > Bacteroidota > Bacteroidia > Bacteroidales > Bacteroidaceae > Minthosoma. The sequence goes on along the minus strand of JAKSLL010000065.1, from coordinate 12,776 downwards.
CTGAGTTTTGGCGTAGATTGTTTGTAGAAGGTAACCACAGTATACAAATGGTTTACGATGCGTTGAGATCAACTAGACCTAGCGTTAATTTAAGCCAAGAATTCTACGATGCGGCTAAAAAGGGGGCTGAAATTCTCCAAATCGAGACATACGACGGAGGTAGAATAGATCCACTCAACGACATGCTTTATCAAGGCGGCCTGCCCATGAAGTTAGTGACTGGAAATGACTCAAATTCTGTATGGGATAGATTCACACGGGGCCTTGTAAATAAAAGGATTAATTTTGAGGAACTAAATCTTGGTGTAGTGGCTTCCCGTAGCCAAAGCATGCGAGAGTACTGTAACCAACTCATCGTCGGTGTCGAAGCCGATAGAACTGCCTTTATGCCATTTTTCTGCAACGACGAAAATGACCCATGGTTTCTTTATCTCAAGGACCTTGCCAAACAGGAGAAAATCCGTCGTCGACAATTGCGGCCGTTCTCATTACAGTGGGAGTTCAATGTTGACACGGTAGAGAAGAGGATCTTCACCTCATACATTGCCAAGGGCCTTCAGCAATTACCGCAAGCCTTTCTTGAGGAACAACAGCTCAACGGCGTAAACTTCTTTTCTGTCCAGATAAGAAATAACGGGCAAGCCGTCGACACTTTCGACTACACCAACAATTATTGTCGTTACCCGGTATATAGTAAACACACCTACCATGATGGCGATTACATATCGATTTGCTTTGACAACCAAAAAGACGCCCATATTAGCGATTACCTTGACATGAGCGTTCCTCACTTGCTCTATAGGAATGCGGACGACATGTATGAGTTAGGCAACCAGATGGGAACACAGGAGTCTATCATTATCATACCAGAAGGGTGGAACACCGAAACGGTAGTGGACTTTCCAATTGCTGAATACACATGGGGAACATCGAAGCTGCGATGTCTCCGCATACCGGCAGACTTTAAAGAAACAATCGTTCTGTCAGGAGAAGAGGGTAGCATAAAGTTTGGAGCGAATTCTCCGCTTTATTGGACTGAGATGCAGTCCCATCCGCTTACCATTCCGGATGTGCTTGAGTCAGTGTATGACGCGAATAAATGTATATACAATCTGTGTTATGACTCAGAAGACGGGTCTGAGGCCACGCGTCGAAACGTCAGAGTGCAATACCGCAACAAATGGGAGAATCAGTGGACTGACAACCCCTCTTACGGGGAGATATTTGCGAGAGGTGTCGACGAAAGCGGGAACTACGTCACTCCAATGAGTTTTATCAACATCGGGGACGGATTGGCCATAAGCCTTAAACATGCCGACAGGAATTCCTGCCAGATAAAAGTTGTGTGGCCGCATGGACATGTGTCGACTAACGAGGGAGAAAGGAAAATCGACGACGTGTGGGAAGTCAAAAAAGAAAACTGCCATGATCCCCGGAGAATACGTTTCACCCTCACTCCCGACGGCAACGGCAATAATCGTTTTGATATAACGATAAAGGCTCCATTCAAAGATTTTTCAATCAGGGACATCAATGGAGACGACATTGACAACGATTGTTGGATACCATACTCCGATATCGACAAGTACCAATATCACCTTGTCGGACAGAATATAAGAGAGTACACATACGGAAATATCAAGAGAGAACTGCGGTGGAACGAAGAGCAACTCTATATAGTCGAAAACGGCAGAAATGTGAGACCCATTCCCTATGAGGGTAGCCTCTTGACTCTCTTCGACTCTCGTGAGGTATTGCGTTCACTGCTGGACCGTACATCAAGAGACATGATAGGAGCGGTAATCAATGTTCAGCTAACCCTGCCTAGCGGACAAAGAATGACATTCGGCATCAAGGATTCTCCGTTCCGGCCGAGACAAATAGAAAATGGACGAGTTGTCATAACCGGCAACAATAGGATCCAGATCAAGTACACCGGAACCCTCAAACTCCTTAAGTTAGATGATCCGTCAACCGATGCCATCCCTATGTCATATAACGAGGACTATGGTTGCTATATCCTTCCGGAGGAAATCTCTTCCTGGGGGAAGGCAATAGTCATCGGACGTACAAGGGGACGTATATGCCCTACATTGGTAGATCCAACAAGAGAAATGGACCGAGAGTATCGTGCAAATAACAGGGAGACAGCCATCGCAACAATTAGGGAAGACATCCGTAACTCAATCTTGGGAGACGGATTTTGGACGAGGGTCATAGGCTGGTTCTATAGGGTACAAGAAGACGATATCCCTGCAAGTTCCATTCTTGATCTCTACTGTACCGCACAAAACCATAAGGCTTTGCTTTGCTTAGCATTCCAATTGTTTGTTAAATGCACCGCCAACGATCACAATGTGCTAAAGGAGAAGTTAAAGTCGTTCAGCAACGACCTCGCATTCCAATGGTACTGGTTACAGCCATATCTTAACGGATTATTCAACCATTTGCAAGACTTTATACCCGAGGATCATCTTACGTCAGAGCCAATCAAAAATATTTACATCACGTGGGCGCTGAAACAAACGGGAGAAGACAGGAATGCGTATCTGAGCGCGTTGGGAGACGAAGAGGCATATATGAATAACATAGGGGTATGCCTAACTGATGTAATGTCAGCATTTATGGTCTGGATCAACGAGCTCTGCATCTCCTCCATGACAGAAACTTATGGTCTTGCATCTGAAGGGATAGTAAAAGATGCCGCCTCCACCATCATTAAGGATCCAAGTAGAATATTTAGGATCGAGATGACCGGAGAGGATTACGTGGAGACGAACCAAGAAGACATTGGGGAAGATGCGGAAGGTTTCTTTAGACAATATAGTGAACCTGGGAAAAACGGCAATGAAGGATGGATGCACGAGCGTATAAACGCTGTCGCCGCCCATTTTCAGAGAGAAATAGATTTGTTCTCAGCAGACGAAGGGATCCGTAGGAGCATCATCTTTTGCTGCAAGTCTAGCAACCAACATTTCGTGATATCATTAAACAACAAGTTAAGTCGCTGAAATTATGAAGTTCGAAAACATATACAAGGAAACAGAAGAGAACATGCGCCTAGCGCTTCTCTCACTTTGGACACCTGGTAGTCATCCTATGCGCCCCGCAGTCAACGAACTGTTCGACAGGGAACCATTATTGGCGGAGCCTGTATTCCAAAGCACCTTTGGATGGGAGCCGTCAACCGATGACACCTGGCGAGAAACGCTTAACCCTGATGTCATAAAAAAGCTGGGGATAGGAGAAAAACACAATCCATATAAACATCAGGCGGAAAGTTGGAAATCTCTCGCCGAAGGGAAAAGCATTGTGGTGACATCCGGCACCGGCTCCGGTAAGACGGAATGCTTTATGTACCCTGTGCTGAACGATTTGTACGAACAGGGCCGCCCCAATGCTATTGAGGCCATCTTTCTCTATCCCCTTAACGCATTGATGGAAGACCAGAAGAAGCGTCTGTCCGAGTATTGCAAAGCTACAAATTTGCATTTCGCGGTTTACAATGGAGATACTCCCGAGTACAGAGAGAATGGACAAACCGAAAAACTTCCTAATGAGGTTACGACCCGCGACAACATTCGGGATAACAAAAACCACGGAACACGTCCTGAAATATTGCTGACCAATCCAAGCATGTTGGAATATATACTTGTAAGGCAACAGGACCAGAAAATGTTGGAAGCGTCGAAAGGCAAGCTCCGTTGGATAGTTATTGACGAGGCCCACAGCTATTCCGGTTCCGCTGCTGTGGAACTTGCGTATCAGATAAAACGAATCCTCGACGCATTCGAAGTAACACCAGAACAGGTGAGATTCGCATGCACATCAGCCACAATCGGTGGTGAGGATGGCGCACAATCCCTTGCGGAGTTCATCTCCACATTAACCGGACAGCCCGTCAAACAGATTAAGGTCATCGGAGGCCATCGTTTGGTATCTCCTCTTGACCGGGATCAGCTTGCCTCTGACCTGCAGAGAGATAACCTTCCTTCCATAGAAAAAGTATTAACGCTTCGTGATAAAATCAATGACGTACCAGGTATGACCCTACAGCAGATGTGGGAATGGTTGCGCCCTGACGTCCCTTTTGATAGAGATAACCTGTTACCAGCATTGCGACTATTAGACAGGCTATGCGAAATGTCGCAAGGAGATACCCCAGTATTATCGTTACGGGCACACTTCTTCATGCGAGCGATTGGCGGTTTATATGCTTGCGCAAACCCGGATTGCGGTGGCGTGAATCCCGCTGTTCCCATATATGGCCATCTTACCACCTACAAGTCATCAGTATGCCCTAAATGTGGCGTGCCACTTCTTGAGATTGTCCAGTGCAAACGATGCGGAGGTTTCGTCCTTATGGGGTGTAGCGATTCCCAAACTCATAAGATATTCCCATGCGAAGATGGAACCAGCAGAGACGACTACTTTGCCATTGACCTCACAGAAGAGCAGGAGGAGGAAGACGAAAGGGGAAGTTCAGGCCGTCCCGACATATTCTACCTAATGCCTTACGAGAAGGAGAAGTTCTTCAATCCTATTGGTACGGCCCATGCGGTAACAATGGATATTTCTCATAAAAAAACCGGTTCTGAGATAGAGGTCCATTCAGGCCACGAGGGGCAATGGGTTGAAGTTAGGAAAGATGACGGACATTCCCATTGCCCAGGATGCGGGGCTTTGGCTCGAGGCAAACGTCTCAATTTAAAGCACTTCCGCATCCCTATTAACTTTATCAACCAGGCCATTTCCCCGGTATTCCTCAAGGAGTGCGCTCCTGAAGGAAGAAGTTGGGGTAAGTATATCGCATTCACCGATAGCCGACAAGGTACGGCAATTTCCGCGAAAACGTTTAACATCAATGTTGAACGTATTCAAAGTCGAGAAAGATTGCTTCAAAAGCTCTCTTCCTGTGCCAACACAGGAGTACCCAATATTGACTGGGCGTTGATTCCTGTAGAGCACCGGGAAACAATTTTAGCCCAAATAAAAGCGAGCACACCCCAAGGTTTGTCGTTGGAGAGTATATCGGACTGTATATTCGACGGAAATCTTTTTGAACATATTCAATCCAAGACAACAGATAAGAAAGCATATAAAGCAGCGCTTATGCGTCATATAATTGGTCGAAAGCCGTTATATGAGGATAGTGCAGAAAATATGGGTTTGATAACCCTTGTGTATCCCGGGCTAAAGGAGATTCGAATGCCCGCTTCTGTTATTGATTACATAGATAAATATGGGGGGAGTGTAGAAGATAAAGATTGGCGAGACTTCCTCAAATTGTCCTTGGATTATTTCTTCAGAGTCGGGAACCATATCCAACCTCTAATCGATGGAGAGAGAGAATATGTCAGAGATTCAGGTTTATGTACTCCAGTGACGTCACCAGACGATCTTAAGAAGGGTATTTCCCATTGGCCATTATTAAATGAAGAAAATGGCGTAGTCACGACCAAGCAGCATCGCTTAATCGTGCTCTTATGTGCCGGCCTTGGCATAAATAGTCTGCCCGAACTTCAGAAACGGAAACAATCAGTGTCTAATATCATGAAGGATGCATGGAACGATCTTGTCAATAACAAAATCATTACCATGGTAAGAGCCGATGACCAAGACGGTTATAACAAATCTAAATTTTATAGGGACAACCTATATGTGGGCTGTTATTTCCTCGATCTGTCAGGAGAAGATAGAAACGAAGTTTGTAAAATCGAACTAACAAAGGAAGTTTGGGAATGTCCGGTAACAGGTAAACTGATAGATACAACCTTCTGCGGATTCAGCCCTATGATTAGCGGAGAGATAAGTAAAAAACTATTTGACAAATACAAGTGTTCGGATAAGACAATACAAATGCCGGTTAGACCTGAGAATAACGATCAAGTTGATTCCTGGTTGGTGAATGACGGTGCCGTTAATTCCCTGAAAGATAAAGGACTATGGAGCGACCGACATAAGTACGCCTACAAACATCAACCATCCTACATAGCGGCGGAACACTCGGCTCAACAACCTAAACGACTACTTAGGGAGTATACTAGCGAATTTAGTCAACAGAATCCGAAGATAAACGTACTGCATTGCTCCACAACCATGGAAATGGGTGTGGATATAGGTGATATTGATGTGGTAGTGATGGACACGGTTCCTCCAACAGCGGCTAATTATCTTCAGCGCGTAGGACGTGCAGGACGTAAGGGTCAAAGCAAGGCTATCGCCTTCTCGCTTTGCAGTAACACGCCTGTTGGACAGAATGCGTTTGCAAACCCTATGTGGGCTTTGCATACCATGAACCATATGGTTAAGGTACTGCCAAGTAACACAATCATTCAACGGCACATCAACTCGTTCTTCTTTAGGCAATTCGTTTGTATGCGCGGATCAGGTATCCAGGCTTCCATATCGGTAGATGAATTCATGACATCCATCTGTGACAACTTTATTCGCTTCCTGGATGAAATCAGCACGAACCGGGAAGAGGAAAAAAAATTCAAAAAAGTCTTTGGAGAGAATACCGCATACACTGTCGAAAGGACAAAAAATTCAATTCAAACCATACAGAAAGAGTACAATGAAGTTCTCGTGGAGTTGAGAGACGCATTTGAAAGATTCAAGGATGACACCAGACGTCAATTAGCTATTAGTAACCAAATCCGCAAGATTAAATCCGAAGGCTTACTGAATCACTTGTCCATCCACCAGTTTATTCCAAACGCGAACATGCCTACAGGTGTTGTGACATTCGATTTTACCGAAAAGGAGCAAGCAGATAAGCTAAAAAGATTACACGACAAGATAGATCAGATACAGAATAAGTTATCGACCGAGAACAACGAGATAATTAAATTCGATTTGCAGAATGAGCTTAGTAAAGTTCGCAGAGAGATTGATGAGCTCCATCGAACCACCACTGCATCCCGTGACATACATACCGCACTTAACGAGTATGCCCCCGAGCAGACCGTTGTCGTTAACGAAAAGAACTATGTTTCTGCTGGCATTAAGCTATTAGGAGCATATAATGAGGAAACACAGACAAGAGCTATCTACCATTGTACTCATTGTGGTCATACAGACTACAGAAGTAACATAGAGGAAGGCAAGACGTGTCCTATATGCCAAAATCCATACCACAGCATCATTGACAGGAACCATGGAACATACACTTTGGCATACGAGCCTATCGGCTTTAGCACTGACCAAAATGCAGATAGCACCCGCGAGGAAAAAACAGAGAAACACTTCTATGACATTAGGCCAGTTCTATTAAAGACAGATTGGAGCAAACATGTGGAAGTGAATATGTGCGAAATTACTGGTAGCGGGGAAGCCGGCAATATATTATTCTATAACGTTGGAGTCGGTCACGGGTTCGCTTTCTGTAAACGTTGTGGCCGCGCTTCTGTTGAATATGATACCTCTACGAGAACCACGCCTGACGCTGTCAAGCCTAGTCACCTTAGGCTATGGGGTGGACCTTGCGAGGCAAACGACACAGACATTGCTCGCCACGTGGTTTTCACAGGTAATCATCCAACCTGCTATACTGTTCTGCGCTTCAAAATAGACGCTTCCTCATCAGAGTACGAGAACGACAAACAGCTTGTTTACTCTCTTGGTGTGGTGCTGAAACGGGCGTTGGCTAAGAGCGAAGGTATAGATGAGGGCGAGATAGATTTTGGTGTTAAGCAGGAGATTGACGCTTGGGTACTGTTTATATACGACACGGCAAAGGGCGGTTGCGGTTACTCCCTCAAATTAATGGATCCAGTCCAATGTCAGGAGGTGTTCGACATGGCAAGGCAATCACTTGAGGAAACGACATGTAACTGCCATATCGAGGGGGGAGCATGCGCAAGATGCATGATAGACCGCAATAACTATCAATACGCGAACTTGTTGTCCAAGGGCAAAGCGTTGAATTGGCTAAACAGGCAAAAGAACAACAAAGCGTTTGAGGTTCCTTCTCACGTCAAAGAATCAAGTCCTTTTGCCAAGATTGCACATCAATCACTGAAAGAGATCGTCAAACATGCCGTTAACGACCCTGATGTGGAAAAAATCACATTGTGTGTTTCCGATATGACCGACGATTACGCCATAACTAATTGGACTAGCGTTCGATCTGAAATGGGGAAGCTCATAAACACAACCACATCGAATAGGAAAGGCGTATCTCTCGTTGTGGAGTATCATCCAGAACTCCATAACACCATGGCGGATAAACTTCCATTCATCAACCTGAAGGACAAATTCCCTGATTGCCAAGTATCAATAGTCAAGGACATGGGAAAAATCAAAACTGCCATTATAGTAGAAACGAACAATAAGGTCCAAAGATATTTCACTGACCAGGATTCATTGTTGTCATTCTCCAACAAGTGGGGAGATGATTGCGATCATGTGTTTGCGGACTCTGCGAATATAACGTTTGAGTCACAACAAGAGCCAACATATGAGGTTTCCCCAACACAAGTAGTCCGGGAAGGCTTGACAAGGGCAACCACTTTTCAGGTAAAGAATTACTTTTCAAAAGCCATTGCACCTAATATACTAGAGGGGAATGATCTTGACGCGTTGAGAGAGATACTAAACGGCAAGCATGTCGATATTTCATTCAGTGATATGTACGTGAACAGTGCATTGGCCAGCCTTATGCTAGTATATCTGATAGATGAAATGAAGCACCTATTCGGGTTCATCATTGACGACGTAACACTGCAATTAGATTCGCCTAAAAGGAAATGCGTTAACGAAAGGTTTAATGATTGGTCCCCGATCGGCATGAACTTCCCATGCCAAGAGGATGCGGATAAATATACTGACGAACTGTTCCAAAATGTAATCGGAATTGATCCAGAACACTCCTTCAGTGATGCCGATCACCATCGTTGGCTGAGAATCAAGGCAAAAGACGGTGGTAGTGTTGAAATTAGGCCAGACCATGGTATTAGCGGAGGATACAGATCCGATTCCAAATATATGAACATAGAATCGCTTAACGGATCAGTTCTTGTCACAAGGAATAACGAGGATGTGTTATACTATATAATCTTCAAAAGAAAGTAACTGTATAGCATGAAACGCAATCCCCAATACTAAAAATAACCCCTCAAGTACTAGACTTATGCACATAGACTTAAAAGAAAATAGCCATACTCCTCATTTCAAGATCGATGATATCGAATTGAGCGAGAATAACATCAGTCTCATTATGTCTGGTGATATCACAATAGATCGAACAGGATTTGCGACTTTCTCAGTCGACGAGGAGTCTTGCCAATTAACAATATACAGAAATGACGGGTCAGGATGGATTGACTCCGGGTTAAGTTTTGATTTCGATAGCTTCGACTTAATAACAGACTATGATTTGGATTGCGATGATTCAGGCCAAGCATCAAAAGAATTCTTCAGAAAGGTTCAAGAACAAATAATCAATTTTACTGGAACCTCCGATGTTTGTTACCTTCAAGATTGCTACGATGAATTCGTCGACTTCGCAAGACTTCGAATCAAAGAGTTATGGAATAGATGGGATAATCAAACACGGGGATATAACCACGATTCGATGAGAGGAATCCTCGATATGAAATCCAAATTGGATCGCTATGTGAAGGAATTCCCAGACGAAGACATACTCGGTTTGGAGTTGGCGAAACTATGCCATCAAAGCGATGGCTTCTATGATCTGTTAACAAGTGTCGTTGACACTGACTACAGTCATTCAATGGAGGGAATGATGGAAGAACTTAATTTCATAGCAGAGAAAAGCGAGGAGGAGATAGTCGACAACTTTATGTCAGAAGATGATAATGCATACATTCCGCTTCCTCACTTTGAGTCAGCTTATGAGCTGGTTGAGAGTTTCTTAACGATACTGGGGCATTCGTGTGCAGAGTATGTCGACGATAGTAATTACGAAGAGCTAAAACTCGACCCATTCACTTCGGGATTAGTGACAGGCCTTCTAGAAAGCATGTAAAATAAAAGTTCAATAATAAGCCAACGTTTAACAATTCATTATCAAATCAAGTGTTTGAAAGAATGTAGCGATTGACACATGATATTCTTAAGAATATTAATTCAACGGAAATAATTCCTCGCCATGAAGTTCAACGGTAAACATATAACCCAGAGTAAATTACAGCAACTGTCTAACAATAAAGACGCTGTATTCAATGATCCAATCGTGTACGAGAATTGCGTGTTCGACAATGAGGTGCATTTTGAGTACTGCCATGCGTACAGAAGAATAAGTTTCTACAATTGCGTCTTCAAACGCAATCTTGTTTTTGGTGACCTGAACGGAGAATATCCCGCAATCGTAGACCAGGATTTATGCTTCTCCAATTGCGAGTTCTCGTCGAAGGTGTTAATGGAAGGTCTGCAGTGTGGAGGATGTGTGAAATTTTCTGGGTGTAGATTCACATATCAATCGGATTCTCTGAACGAGTATGGATTAAGCATGAAAAAGTCGTTTGTGAAAATGGCTGTCACACTTTCTGATTGTATATTCAAGTGTGGACTTAATCTGTCGTACACGACCATAGAACGTGTCGGTATCGCATTCAACAATTGTATTGTTGTTGCGAGAAGAAATCAAATGAACTTCTCTTACTGTACGGTCGGGAAGGAATTTTCCGTCGAGAACTGCACATTCAAGACTAGGGTCATTAGAATCGATCAACTATGTGTATTAAGTCCGAACGGGAACATGTTAGTAATGGGATCCGATTCAGAACAAAAGTGCGAAATGACGCTATCGGACCAAGAAATGTGTCATCTTTTAGACGACAGCGACAGAATTAATTTCTTCATTGATAGGCCTGAGATCAAACAGTTCGGAGAGTTTACCGGGGATGTGCCGGCATACGAAAGGCAATTCATGGTGTTAAGGACACAAGCAGGGTGTTTGGCTGCCATAAGCTTTGAAAAACAGAACGAATACAGAGTAGGGAAGTGCTCAGTTATAGAGTGTGACTCCTTCATTGCCTCAAATTCCTCATTGGGAAGCAATCTATTCATAGAAAATGTGTTTTTAAAAACGAAAATACTGGATGTCCAGGAAACAAACGTTGGAAGCTTCACGATAGACAATTCTTTGTTGAGTATAGCTGCAGTTGACATGAGAAACATGAATATTTCCAATAGCTTGAACATCAACCATACGCTATTGAAATTCAAAAACAATGTCGATGCATCCGACATGGATAGGCTTTTCAACGAAAACAAATTTGGGCACATCGTGTTAAGTTCGACCAAAATCCAACACAGCCTGGATTTTGACACAATAGTGGTAAAGTTCGAAAAGGAAGATGAAGACAAGAACGATTCCCACTTTACCTTGGACTGCGACAACATGTTGATCGGAGGCAAGGCGAGATTTGTCAATATTAAGTCCAATGCCAACGATGAATTGGTAATCAATCTCCATGAAACTGTTGTTGATAGTTGCGATATGTCTTTTGACAAGAACGACAGGGTTAAGCTATACCTAGAAGACTTCAAGTTTGATAATATACAAATAAACAAGAAGATACCAGGTTATAAGGAACTAAGGTCTATGCTCCCTTCCAAATACAGCAAGTTGAAGAAGACGAAGGAAGATACTAACATCCAAGAGTGCCAAGTTGAATCCGGTCTTATCGGTTTTATGAGAGAGTGTCAGGATAAACTGATCCTATCCCAAGATGGTTATGACGAAGCCAATAATATCTGGCGACTACGGAATAAAATCAGACTGTATCAGCAATACGGAGGCAATAAGCTTAAATATTGGACACACAGCGGGTGGGATAGGTTCACCGATTTTGGACTTTCCAGCACAACAATTATATATGTTGTTTTAGGTGTATTCTTTTTGTACTTAGGACTTAATTTCTTAATATTGCATCAATACACCTCTTTTGATGTACAAAATGATAAGCTCGGAGTAGTTGGCCAATCACTGATCCAATATATTCCAACTATCGACTTCGGAGATGAACTAAGGATTATAAATTTCGAGAAGGGACTCCCCAGCGGATATAAGTATTTGGTAATTGCGGCAAGAATCACCGGTTTTATTCTTATATCGATTTTGGTGGCATCGTTAGGAGGTTTATGGAAAGGTAGAAATAAATAAAACAAACATAAATGGACATATACGAAGAGTTTAAAAAACTATTAAATGATTCTGTTGCGTCGGGAATTTCGGTTTCCGCATTTGATAGAAGTTCTTTTAAAGATGATTCTATCGATGAAGACATATATTGTTCTCACTGCAAACAAGTAACAAAGACAGTAAAGGGGAAATGCATAAAATGTGGAAAAGATAAAGAAACAATAGAGATTTTATACGATGGATCAAGATAAAACAAAAAACATTCCAATTAATGATGTTTCAATACCCGTACATAATCGTGTTGCTGGTATCTCAAAGACTGTTAATTTAAGGGTAGGGGATTTTATGGGGTTTCTAAAATCAACCCAAAGTGTGTATAAACTATTCGATCCCTCACAAACTGGTCCTTCAGAAAAGAAATATTGTTCAAGATGCAGGTGCATTACCTTACACGAGTGCAGCGAAGATGAATATAAATGCAGCAAATGCGGTAATATTCAATAACATCTTTCCCTTTGCATAGCAAAGTTTGTGGCAGAAATGAAGATGGATTGCTGTTGACAACTGACGGGGAATGAAGATCTATTTAGAGCGTTGGATTAAAAGAAAGAGTGTAAAAACTCGTCGGTCGTTTGTGTGTATTTTACGCTATTTAACATAATGT
>JAKSLL010000064.1 GCA_024401215.1 Bacteroidaceae bacterium | reverse complement strand
TGCAGATTTCTCAGCAGTGATGAATCCAAAGCTCTCTCTTCTTTCCAGAACGTCAGTTTCTAGGCTGGTCCATTCGTCTATCGGTTAGGACGAGAGATTTTCATTCTCTAAAGAGGAGTTCGACTCTCCTATGGACTACCATTCGTTCTAACATATTTTATATATGTACAATTACATTCAGGTGGCTACAGCCCCGGGGCTCCACCTCTTCCCATCCCGAACAGAGAAGTTAAGCCCGGGCGCGCCGATGGTACTGCACCGCAATGCGGGAGAGTAGGTCGCCGCCTTCTTTAGAGAGTCCTTCGAAGAGCAATCTTCGTGGGACTCTTATTTTATTTGTTTATATCAATTCTCTTACTTTGAGTTTCAAAGCATATATTTCACTTGTATTGATTTGTGAAATTTATTTTGAATATCCACTTATTATTTTGTTATTACTTATTCATATATTAGATAAAAACACTATCTTTGTGACCAAAATGCTGAAAGATGATAAGATACATTGTTTTCTTTTTTATTGTACTAATCTCTTCTGCTGTTTGTCATGCTCAGGAATCTTTAGATGATGTGCTTCTGAGATTGGATGACATGATAGACAAAAAAGAAGAGTATCGTATGGCGAAGAAACTGCGTATTGAGGAGCATAAGCGTGATGTGGAAAAGATGGGTGAAGCAGATGCGGTTAATATGTATAAACGTCTTTATGATGATTATTCACATCTGAAAGCAGACTCAGCACTTTACTATCTTGAGGTGTTGGAAAAGATGCCGATGATTAGTGAGGATGATATAGAAACAGCTCATATCATGCTTGACAAAGCAGAGATGTTTGCTGTGATGGGTGATTTCAATAGTGCGCTCCTTCTTATTGAAAATGAGAAAGCATGTCTAGATGATAAGAGTGTGAAGATACATTATTATCATGTATGTCGTACAGTTTATGGATGGATGTCCGGTTTCACTAAAAGCAATAAAGAACAGTCTGAGCGTCTGATGAAGATGACGCAAGATTACCGTGATTCCATTATTATGCATGAGACTAACGACGTGTCACGGCAAGTTGTGATAGCCGATAACTATATACAGTCGCATCAGCCTGATGAAGCTCGCAAGATAGTTGAGAAATGTGCAGAGAGGGCAACCGACGCACAATTGTCATACTCATTTTTCATACTTTCAGAGAGTTATCGAGAGGAGGGTGACAAGGAAAGGCAGATGCTGTATCTTGCTAAGACAGCGATAGCAGATTTTGAACGAGGCGTGACAGAATACTCCGCTCTGCCTATGCTTGCAAGTCTGCTGCTTGAGAAGGGCGATGTGGAGCGAGCATACAAATATATGCTTTGTTCTATGGATGATGCCACCTACTGCAATGCTTGTCTTCGCGCAATGGAGGTGAACGAGATATTCCCAATCATAGAAAAGGCGAACAGACAGCAGCAGCAGAGAGAGAGGCAGATGTATAGCATTGTGGCATTTGGATTTGTGCTTTTCATCATCCTGCTTGTTTGTGCATTATGCTTATTGTGGAGAGAGATAAAAAAAGTGGCATTCACAAGAAATCGCCTTGCTTTAGCAAATAAGCAGCTTGAAGATGCTAACCGTCAATTAGGTGAAGCAAATGTACAGCTTGAGGCTGCCAACGAGCAGCTTGGCGTGAGCAACAGCAGTCTGCAACAGGCCAACTCAGACTTGCGTGAGATAGACAATGTGAAAGAGCATTACATATCTTATTATATGGGTCGCAGCCGCAACTATATTGACAGCGTTGAGAATTTCCGGCGCTCTCTGCTGAAGATGGCGAAGAACAGCCAGCAAGACGAAATGATGAAATCTTTGAAAAATGAACAGCTGGTAGAGGATATGCAGCGGCAGTTTTATGATGATTTTGACAGCGCATTCCTTGAGATACACCCGAAGTTTGTGGAGCGTTTCAATGATCTGTTCGCCCCAGAGGATAGAATCGAGCCAAAGAAAGGAGAGAAGATGAACACCGAACTGCGCATCTTTGCTCTTATCCGCATGGGAATGGACGACACTACACAGATTGCGCATTTCTTGAATTACTCCATGCCAACCATATACAACTACCGTTCGCGCATCCGCAACAGGTCGAAATATAGCAAAGAGGAGTTTGATAAACGACTGATGGAATTATAAGCAGGTAATCAGAATCATTTATATGTTCATCCTCGTAGGTGTGTTCTTAATATCTATACTCTCTTCTGCGAAACACCCTTGCCCCGAGTCTTCGAAATAAATATTTAATCGATTTCTTGCCTCGTCATCGAAACAGAGTATATCTATTATAAAACTAATTTTGATCACCTACTTACTTAAACAAAAATGTATATGACAAAACTTCTGTCATTTATAGCCGCAGCAAGCATAGCTGTTGCTGCACAGGCTCAAAATTCATTAAATCTTGGTGGTGACATCTCAATGCTTCCACGCTATGAGAGTGTCAGCACACCATATTATGACACGCAGAATAAGAAAATTGATGTTATCCAGTATTTGCAGAAAGACTGCAAGATGAATTCTATGCGTGTGCGTCTTTTTGTCAATCCTAACAGCAGCGAGGCAAATGACGGTGTTGTTCAGGATTTGGAGTACGTTAAGAAACTTGGCAAGCGTATCAAAGATGCTGGCTTGGACTTTATGCTTGACTTCCATTATTCGGACACTTGGGCAGACCCTGCTAAGCAGAGCATTCCTTCTGCTTGGATGGATGACACATCTAACGGGGCGCTTCAAAACACAATATATGCATACACCAAGCAATGTCTTGAAGCATTGTCTTCAAGCGGTGCAAAGCCCGACTTTGTGCAGATAGGCAATGAAGTTAGCTATGGAATGCTGTGGCGCAGCAATGGAGACAGATGTTACAGCAACTCCACCGTTTCCACATGGCGTCGTTTCACCGACCTGCTATCATCGGCAGCCAAAGCTGTGCGGGAGACAACCCCAGATGCTAAAATCATTATTCATATAGAGCGTTCTGGTGATGCGGATGCTTGTGTGAGATTTTTTAACACAATGAAGAGCAACAAAGTTGACTATGATGTGATAGGACTGTCTTATTATCCTTTCTGGCATAATGGTTTATCATCGCTGGGCAGCACTCTCAATAAACTTGAACAGAATTTTCCTGATAAGCCAGTACAGATTGTGGAGACAGCATACTACTATCAGTATTTCCCAGCAAACGACGCCAGTTTCACCAATACCACATCGGTATGGAAAGCGACACCAGCAGGACAGCAGGCATTTGTGGAGGATCTATGCGCAGAATTGGCGAAACACGACAATGTGACTGGACTCTACTACTGGTTCCCAGAGGAGAACGGCAGCGGAGGCGCAAAGTGGGAGGCGTCAAAAGTGGTGCTTAACTCTTGGCTGAACAGAGGATTGTGGAATAACGATACGCATAAGGCGAATCCTGCTCTTCTGAAGCTGCAGAATTTCCTCCAGGCAAAGGAAGCAGCAAGCATTGTAGGCACATCCCAAACAAAGGCATCATCATCTTATATCTATAATATTGCAGGTCAGAGAGTGGATGACACAAGTCGCCCTGGCGTGTATATAATAGACGGAAAGAAGATATTGAAACGATAAGGTTAGCATAACAAATATTATTGCTTTACATATAGTTAAGCAGTAATCCTAACCTGTAAATTAGTAATAAATACATAACCTAAACATACTTTTCAAATCAATGAATATAAAAAAATGCATGTTGTCAATGGGAATGGCAGCAACAATAATGTCTTGTACTACAGAATCCCTTGATTCTAAAGTTGACGCTCTATATAACAAGATGAGTCAAGAGGAGCGTATAGCCCAGCTTCATGGCATCTATATGACTCAGTTCTTTGACGAGAATGATAAGCTCGACACAAAGAAGTGTGAAGAGCTTATCCCTAATGGTGTGGGGCACTTCTCTCAGTTTGCCCTCAACACACAAAAGACACCTGACCAGCTGCGTGACATGGTAGCGCAGATGCAGGACTGGCTTATTCACAACACTCCAAATGGCATACCTGCACTTTTCCATGAGGAGGTGCTCAGCGGAGTTAATGGCTACGATGCCACAGTATATCCTCAGCAGATAGGTTTGGCATGCTCATTCAATATAGAACTTGCTGAGCAGAAGACATACCAGACAGGTGCTGCCTTGCGAAAGGTGGGTGGTTTTATGGCTCTGTCTCCTATGGTGGATGTGGTGCGCAACCCGTCTTTCAACCGACTTGAAGAGTCATACGGAGAGGACAGCTATCTGTCTGCCGCTATGGGAACTGCCTTTGTCAAAGGTCTTCAGCATGGAGACTTGCGTGAGGGTGTTGCTGCATGTACTAAGCATTTCCTCGGCTATGGTGGTGGCGGTGATGCCAACAAGAAAGAGCTGATGGAGGAGATACTTCTTCCACATGAGACGATTATCCGCACCGCAGGGAGCAAGGTGGTAATGACTGGATATCATACTGTTGACGGCATACATTGTGTTGCAAACAAGAATCTTCAGGAAGACATCCTTCGCAGCTATCTTGGCTTTGACGGAATAATGGTGAGTGACTATGGTTCAATAGAGCAGATTGATGACAGCATGAGTGATGTGGAGCGAGCAGCGGCAGCCATTAATGCCGGCAACGATGTTGACTTCCCCGAGGGCAACAGCTATAAGCATCTGCAGGAAGCTATCGACAAAGGACTTGTGTCACAGGCAACTTTTGAGAAAGCAGTAAAGAGAGTGCTGAAACTCAAAGCAGAAGTAGGACTTCTCGATGAGAATCCAAAACTCTACGAGAAGGGGCACATCGAGTATGACATTCCAGAAGAGCGAGAGACAGCATATAAGCTTGCTGCACAGTCTGTTGTGCTGTTGAAGAATGATGGAGTTCTTCCTCTCAGCCAGCCTAAGAAGATTGCGCTTACAGGACCTAATGCAAACAGCATGTGGGCAATGCTCGGCGACTACACCTACCAGTCTATGCGCTTCTTCTGGAAGTCATCCATCGAAGACGATATGCATCCAAAGATTGTGAACCTAAAAGACGGACTCACAAATCATATCCCTCAGGGCAGCACACTTGAATATTCTCGTGGTTGCGACTGGACAGAAGAGGTTGAGACTGTTGTGGACCAGAGTGGTGACCCTCGTGTTGCCTATCTTGTACAGATACAAAACCGTATGATAGACAGCGGTGAGAAGGCAGATATGGAAGAGGCTGTCCAGATGGCAGCTAAGAGTGATGTGATTATTGCTGCTGTCGGCGAGAATGCTATTTTATGTGGCGAGAATCGTGACAGAAAACATTTGCGTCTGCCTGGTCGTCAGGAGGAGTTTGTTGAGAAGCTCATTGCTACAGGCAAGCCTGTTGTGCTTGTTATTTTTGGCGGACGCGCTCAGGTCATCTCAGGCATAGCAGAGAAATGCGCAGCTGTCATTCAGGCATGGTATCCAGGTGAAGAGGGTGGCAATGCTCTTGCTGACATCATTTATGGCAATGTGAACCCTTCAGGAAAACTCAGCGTGAGCTATCCTGCCGAGGAATTGCATGAGGCGGTTTGTTACAACTATGGAAATAACGACCCACGTATAGCTTATCCTTTTGGCTTCGGACTTTCATATACAGCATTTGAATATAAGAATTTTGCTGTTGACAAATCTGTTAGCACAGATGCTGAGAGCTTCAATGTGAGCGTGGATGTGACAAATACAGGCAAAGTGGAAGGTGATGAGATTGTGCAGATTTATGTGTCTCCTGTTGACCGTTCTGCAAGTCTGAAACCTATACAGTTGCAGGGCTTCAAGCGTGTGTCGCTCAAGCCGGGAGAAACAAAAACTGTGAAACTTACAATGTCACCACAGCAGCTTGGCTTCTATGTTGATGGACATTGGCAGATAAATCCAGGAAGATATATTATCAAGGCAGGTGCTTCATCAGCAGATATTCGTCAGGAGGCTGAGATTGCGCTCACAGGAGAGCAGCATAGCATGCCATTGAGAACTAAGTATTTCGCTGAATAATAGTGGTTTGGTGGTTTGGTGGTTTGGGAATTACCAGACAACCAACCCGCAAGACAACCAAACGACCAGATGACCACCCCACCAATAATAAAGGAATTCAAATTTTGCAAGCCGTGTTCTGGCTGGAAGCCACTACCTTGAACTGCGAGCGAGGTACTGCCCTCCAGGCAGTTTTCCTCCTGCCTGCTATACCGGGCACTTTGTACCCAGTTACTGACCGCCTCTACGAGGCTGTAGTGCCTTCCAGGCACACTTGCGAACTTGAATAAAGGAATAAATATAGAATTAACCAATAGAAAACTCATGAAAACATTTGGAAAAAAGAAATGTGAAGTATTGAAGAGCATTCGCAAGATGGTTGCCGATGCCAACGGCATCAAGTATGAACCTGCTGAATGCCATCACGAAGGTGAATGCCGTGGCACTTGTCCACGATGTGAGCAGGAGGTGAAATACCTTGAAGCAGAACTTAGAAAGAAGTCGGCAGTGGTAAATAATGCCGCTGCAGTCTTTGTGGGTTCTGTTGCTGCTATTGGTTCCATCGGATTGTCAAGCTGTAACACCCCGCCTTTCCAGTACGCAGGTGAGGTAATGCGTGATGTGGATTCGTTGTCGTATTCGGAAAATGACAGTTTGTTTGAACTGGAAGGTGATGTTTGTATGTCATTGGACCCAGACTCTTTGTGTGCTGATTCTGCAGGAAAAGCAGCAGAGGCTAAGGAGATGGGAGAGAAATAACCATCAAGCTTATGAAACCTTTAGGAAAAAGAAAATGCGAAGTCTTAAAGAAGATTCGCAAGATGATTGCTGATGCCAATGGCATTAAGTATGAGCCTGAAGAATGCAGTCATGAAGGCGATTGCCGAGGCACTTGTCCGCGCTGTGAGCAGGAGGTGAAATACCTTGAGGCGGAACTTAGGAAGAAGTCGGGTGGCATGAGCAATGCTGCTGCAGTCTTCGTCGGTTCCATTGCTGCTATAGGCTCTATAGGGATGTCAAGTTGCAACAGTCACAAAAACCAAGTTGTTGGTATTGTCCCTTATACTGAAGAAGAGAGAATTGTGGGAAAGATTGCAAAAGAGGATAGTACGGACTTGCAAAATACATGTCAGAAAGCTGACACAATACCTGTGGAGGAAATCGAAGAGCTTGAAGGTGATGTGTGCGCCCCTATGAAGGAAGAGTAGGCTGATGGTGTGTTAGCATGCTAAAGTTTCCCACCTTTGAAGGTATATTGCATTTGCCTTCCAGGCAATTGTACCATGCATCTACGGGATGGGAAACTTTACTTAGCACAATTTAAGCGCGATGCGCCATGCTCCTCTGCCTCCGTGCTTTGAATAAGTGCGGAGCAGATTCCCTATGATGGATTTTATGCCTCCGAAGTCGAAAGCATTTGCCATGAAATCTTTCATTGCCATTGTTGCTGCCTCGCTTTCGTCTTTTTGTTCACTTTGTATTTTCCCGATAAAGATGTTTGTACGAAGAAAGAGCGGGTAAACCATATCTTTCTCCATTGATTCAATTTCTCTTTTCGCAATATTTAGTGTGGAGATGATGCTGGCATAGCGTGATGAATAGCTGCTGCCTGTTATACTGTCCTCATGCAGGTTTATAGTGTGAAAGGCTTTATCCTCTATCCATAGCACCCTTGGTTTGTTGAGCAGCGCTCTCAGCCCTAACTCCCAGTCATTCCATATCATGCAGTCTTCGTTCCATCCGCCGATGCGTTTGAGGAAATCTGTTCGGAACACCATGCCTTGAGTGTTGAGCACATTGCCCAGAATCTGTGTGGCGGGATTGCCGCTTGCAATGAAATCTCTTATTCGTATTGCACCATTGCTGAGGCGCATCTTTGTAGGAACGACAATCATGTCATACTGAGATACGTCCTTTTTGCTTATCGTGTCGATGAAATCAGAGTCATACTCGTCATCGCTGTCGAAGAAATGCACCCATTCTGTTTGACATTCCTCCAATCCTTTATTTCTTGCTGCTGATGCGCCCTGCTTGTCTTGCCTGAGCAGTTTGGCGTTGTCCCGCTTCGTGGTGAAATCCATACAAAACTCATACGAGCCATCTGTACTTCCGTTGTCAACGAGAATTATTTCTCTTGGCGCAACCGAAGAACTTGTTATTGTTGATAGCGTTTTGTCTAAATATTTGCGTCTGTTTTTCACAGGCACGATAATGGTTATTTCCATCTTGTTTTGTATAATTCTTTGCAAAGGTAGATAAAAATATCATAAGGCAAAAGTCTTGTGTCAAATAAATGTGCTATCTTTGAACAAGAATTTACCCTCTAATTTGATTATCTACTTACTTAAATGCGGATACTTCTTCTTGGTGATTATTCGAATGTGCATGCTACGCTGTCTGAAGGTTTGAAAGCTCTCGGGCACGAATGTGTTGTTGCAAGTGATGGTGATAAGTGGAAAGACTATCCGCGCGACATCGACTTGCGCCGTGAGTTTGGCTTGAAAGGCAATATGGATTTTCTTTGCCGCCTTGCAAAGGCTATGCCGTCATTCCGTGGTTATGATATTGTGCAGCTCATCAATCCTATATTTTTTGAGTTGAAGGCAGAAAGGATAAAGCCATTCTATCGCTATCTTCGCAAGCATAACAGGAAAATCGTGCTTGGCGCTTTCGGCATGGATTATTATTGGGCTTATGTCAACACCTATGAGCGTCCGCTGCGGTATTCTGATTTTAATTTCGGAGAACAGATACGCCAAGATGCGGAGGCGCAGATGTTTCGCAATGAATGGATTGGCACGGCGAAGGAGGATCTTACAAAGTTTGTTGCTGACGACTGTGACGGCATTGTTGCAGGACTGTATGAATACTGGGTGACCTACCAGCAGTTTAAGGAGAAGATGACATTCATCCCTTTCCCTATCAAGATGCCCAGCAGCCCTGCTGCGCCATCGACAGGCGACAAGGTAAAGATATTTGTAGGCATAAGTCGCAACCGTTCTGCATATAAGGGTACAGACATAATGCTTGCTGCTGCAGAGGCTGTTAGGGATAAGTATCCCGACAGACTTGAATTGCAGATTGCAGAAGGTGTGCCTTTCGCTCAGTACCAGTTCCTTATGGACAGCAGCGATGCCATTCTTGACCAGCTTTACAGCTATACACCAGCCATGAACTCCCTTCTTGCCATGTCAAAGGGAATCATAAATGTGGGTGGCGGTGAACCGGAAAACTATGATATTCTTGGTGAAACGACGCTTCGCCCTATAGTGAATGTCGAACCAAACTTTGACAGCTGTTATCGCGAGATAGAAAGGCTTGTTCTGCATCCCGAACTTATTCCGAAAAAGAAAAACGAGAGTGTGGAATATGTGAGGAGGCATCACGACTATGTGAGAGTGGCTGAGAGGTATGTGGAGTTTTATTCCCGTCTTTTGAGCGACGAGAGATAGTTGACACCTTCCATCATATTGAGGAAGATGACTATTGGGTTGGCCTTTCTGTGTACAAACCACCATCCCGACTCTTTGATGCTTCGCCAAATAGCATTGCTTCTGCCGTACACATAACAGAATGTTGCTCCTTTGCTTCTCTGCATCTTCTTATTTCCAACAAAACTATTGCCTGTTGTGACGGCATTTGTGCGCACAATAGGTTTTGGCACATACACTATATTGTACCCGTCGTTTCTTGCATCCCTCAACCATACTTGTTCCTCGCCGGAGCATAGCTTCTCGCTGCCGAGACCGAAATGCTCATTGAAGCGAGTGCTGACCTCCTTTCTGAAAGTCATCTCCACCGAACTGACATAGTCAGCGGGGTAGGGGTGAAGAGGCATTCCGTCCATGTTGAGAGCCTGAAAATGTATGATGTCAGCATTTGGATGTGCCTCATATCCTTCGAGTATATTTTCTATAAGCGCCTTTGTGTAGCGGTTGTCATCGTCAGCAATGACAATCACGTCGCCCGTGGCATGCTCAATGGCGTTGTTGCGGTTGCGGCTGAGTCCTCGTCCTTCGATGAATGTGAGTGTCACATCGTGCCGCTCTTTGAGTTTGGCGGGCACAAGGCGGAGAAAATTTTTATCGGTGTACTGCATAGACACGACATAGTGGATGCCATCGCAGGGAGGCATCAACACATTTGCGACATTCTCTATGCCGCTGTCAATGGTGCAAATCAGTATGTCGAGTGTAATCATCGATGCAAAATAACGAAAACTTTTCCGTTTTGCAAAATTAGTAATGGTAAAAATACAAACAAACTTTCCCGAAATCGAATTTGTGAACAAATATGATTAAACCTTTTGTGTTTTCTTCAGTCAAACCGAAGAATAAAATTCTACTAATAGCATTCCAAATATACGACTAACTATGAGAAAATTGCTTACAGCATTGTGCATGATGCTGGTGAGTTGTGCTTGCATGAAAGCGCAGGGTAAATTCGAGATTAAAGGAACAATTACTGACAAGATGACAAAAGAAGTGGTGGAGGGAGCAACAGTTCAGCTGCTTTCGCTGCCCGATAGCTCTTTTGTCAAAGGTGCTGTTGCCGACCAGAGTGGAGCATTCAGCGTGAAGGATTTGAAGAAGGCGAAATATGTACTTAAGGTGTCGTACATCGGCTATACGTCTAAGTTTGTGGATGTGGATGTTGCCAGCAGCAAATCGAAGCTTGTCGAACTTGGTGTTATCGCCTTGAGCGACGATGCCAACATGCTTGGTGAAGCTTTGGTGAAAGGTACTGCGGCAAAGATGCAAGTAAGCGGCGACTCTTTGGTGTATAATGCATCAGCCTATAGAGTGCCTGAAGGTTCAACTCTTGAGGCCCTCATCAGACTTCTGCCAGGTGCGAAGGTAGATGAAAACGGCAAGATTACCATCAACGGAAAAGAGGTCACCAAAATCTTGCTTAATGGCAAGGAGTTCTTCCTCAACGATATGGAGACGGCGATGAAGAACATACCTGTAGATATGGTAGAGAAAATCAAGTCGTACGAAAGAAAGAGCGATTTGGCTCGCATCACCGGCATTGACGACGGAGAGGAGGAGACTGTGCTTGACCTGTCTGTGAAGAAGGACATGAATAGCGGATGGTTTGGAAATGTCACCGCTGGCGGAGGAACGGAGGATATGTATAACTCTCGTGCCATGATAAACCGATTCAACGAAACCACCAAAGTGTCGCTTGTCGGCAATCTTCGCAATACACCAAATCGATGGGGTTGGAACAACGGGTTGCGCTCCGACAAGAGAATCGGCATGAACTTTACCGACACAAGGGAGAAACTCGATACGGAAGGTAGTGTGATGTATCGTTATAATGGCAGTAATGTGATGAATGAGTCATCAAGCGAGAATTATGCTGCAGAGCGCGGACGCTTTGGAGAAAGCAAGAGCATCTCTCTGACGAGCAATCACAGTATCAACGCCAATGCGAAGTTGGAGTGGAAGCCCGATTCGATGACAAATATTCTTGCTCGTCCAAACTTCAATTTCTCACGAAATAGGGGTGCGGGAAGCAGTCGCTCGGGTTCGTATGACACCGACCCTAACGAGAAAACGGAAGATGTGCTGGGATATAACGAAAGTGTGGCAGAATACAGCATGCCAAACTCTCCCGAACCATCAGATTCCATCTTGAAGCATCTTCTTGATATTGTTGTGAATACTAATACCAGTCGCAATCAGTCGTACAGCAGCAATACTGGCGCGGGGTTGGAACTGCAGTATAATCGTAAGTTCAACAATAAGGGGCGCAATCTCACTTTGCGTGTCACAGGCAACTACAACGAGGGCAACAGCCAGCAGATTTCTGCAGCTAATATCACATACAATTCTCTCGGCACAACAAGACTCAATAACCGCTATTACAAGACACCTTCGGCAAATGGCAATGTGGCTGCTCAGGTGACATACAACGAACCTATTGCGGACCGCACATATCTTCAGTTCAGCTATCGCTATCAGTATGGCTACAGCAGAAATGATCGACGAGCTTATGTGTACGACTCTGATGCTTATCGTGACTTGAGCGAGAGCATAGAAAACAACAGATATGACATTGACGCCATACTCCGTTTCATGGAAGAGTCTGACTATATGATGCGTGACACAACAAAGCTCAGCCAGTATTCTGAATACCGCAATTACAATCAGGCGATAAGTCTGCAATTCCGCAGGGTGCGCGAAAGCTATAACTTCAGCATCGGCCTTGACGCTTATCCGCAGCACACGGCATTGGATTATAAGTATATGGGCAAGGAGTATCCGAAAGTGACCCGTTCGGTGTTTAATATGGCGCCACGCACCAATATGCGATGGAATTTCGACAAGCACACAAATTTGCGCATACGCTATCAAGGACGCACGTCACAGCCGTCGATGACCAATCTGCTCGACATCACCGACGACTCCAACCCTCTACGTATTTCAAAGGGTAACCCAAACCTCAAACCGTCATTCTCTCATAGCGTGAACTTGAACTTCAACACCTATAAGCCTGAGAGTCAGTTTGGAATGTGGGTGTGGAGCAATTTCAATGCGACAAACAACAGCATCAGCAATAAGACAACTTACGACCCAAAGACTGCCGTGCGCACAACGATGCCGATGAACATCAATGGCAACTGGAGCACAGGCGGCGGTGGCGGCATGAATACTGGTCTCGGAGAGAAGAAGCTCTTCAATGTAGGCGGTCATGTTGGTGCTGGCTACAGTCATAATGTGGGATTCTATAATAATGCGGCTGTTGAAGACATTGACGATAAGGATATAAAATCCATCACAGGCAATACATGGGCGAACGGAGGCCTCAGCACTTCTTTCCGTAACGACTGGCTCAATATCGAACTCAATGGAGATGTGAACTATGGCCATGTTCGCAATAATGTTAATTCAGACAATAATCAGGACACATATAACTTCTCTTACGGAGGCAATATCCAGTACACTATGCCGTGCGGCGCCCAGATATCTACCGACATGAGAATGAGCAGCCGAAGAGGCTATTCGACAGCTGCCATGAATACAAACGAATTGCTGTGGAACGCTTCTGTGTCATATTCGCTGCTGCAAGGAAAAGCGCTGACTCTTAGAGCGGAAATGTTCGATATTCTTCATCAGCAGACAAATATCAGCCGTTCTATTGATGCCTTCTCACGCAGCGATTCCCGCAATAACACCATCTACCAGTATGCTATGCTCAGCGCCGTGTATAGATTCAGCATCTATGGAGGAAGAAACACAATGGGCACAGACAAAGAAAGAAGAGACTAAGGCGTGAAATTTGCTTGCTCATCAATTATGGTCTTTGCAAATTTTACTATTTGATAATTATTTCTGCTGTTTTTGTGTGTTTTTGAAAAGATTGTGCTGAAAAGAAGAATCTAAAAAGGTATCTTTGCAACATTATAAGAAAAGTACAGAATAAGAATCAAATTAATTAACGATACGGAAGTATCTATTTATGCTAACCACAAAATAATATGCGTGTAATAATAGAACCAGATTATGCAGCTATGTCAAAATGGGCTGCAAATTATGTTGCGGACAGAATAATAGCAGCGAATCCTACCCCAGAGAAGCCTTTCAAACTTGGATGCCCTACAGGGTCATCACCTCTTGGGTTGTACAAGGAGCTTATAGAGATGAATAGGGCAGGTAAGATTTCGTTTCAGAATGTTATAACCTTCAATATGGATGAATATGTCAATCTTCCTGAAGACCATCCAGAATCATACCATTCTTTCATGTGGAACAATTTCTTCTCTCATATAGACATCAAACCGGAGAATGTGCATATTCTTAATGGCAATGCTCCTGACCTTGTTGCTGAGTGTGAGAATTATGAGAGGATGATTCTTGATGCAGGAGGCATAGATTTGTTTATGGGAGGAATAGGGCCTGACGGACATCTTGCATTCAACGAACCAGGCTCGTCACTAACTTCGCGCACACGAATAAAGACTCTCACAACAGACACCATACATGCAAACTCACGTTTCTTTGAAGGCAACCTTGACCTTGTGCCAAAGCAGGCTCTTACTGTGGGAATTGGTACGGTGATGGATGCTAAGGAGGTGCTTCTTGTGTGCAATGGTCACAATAAGGCACGTGCTTTGAAGCATTGTATTGATGGCAATGTGTCGCACAAGTGGACGTCTTCAATGTTGCAGATGCATCCGCATTCTATCGTTGTGTGCGATGAGGCTGCATGCGATGAGCTTACAGTTGGCACATATAAATATTATCTTGACAAAGAAAGAGGCAATCTTTAATGATTTGTCATTGTTTGTGATAGGCAGGTGTTCAAAATTCGTTTTGGACACCTGCTTGTGTTTGTGGTATGTAGGTGGTTTACCGTTCTCCTATAGACTTTGCTCCTCTTTCCAATTGACAAAAAACACCCTTGTTGTTGCTCTTGTTATGGCGGTGTAAAGCCATCGGAAATAATCAGGCCCAAGCATGTCTTCCGTCATATAGCCTTGGTCGATAAAAACATTCGTCCATTGTCCGCCTTGTGCCTTGTGGCATGTTATTGCGTATGCGTATTTTATCTGAAGAGCGTTATAATAAGGGTCGTTTCGGAGTGCTTTGAGTTTCTCTGTTTTTGTGCGCTTGTCGGGGTCGTCGGCATAATCCTCCATGATGTTATTAAATAATGTGTCTTGTTGTTCGCGTGTCAATGCAGGGGCTTCCGCCTGAAGAGTGTCAAGCAGAACGGTGGCTTCCATCTCAAAATCATCGAAGTCGGGGAATACAAGCTCTGCATCAGCAAAAGTGAATCCATAGAAGCTGCGCTGCCTCCTCACTCGCCTGATGACACAGATGTCGCCATTTGCTATGAAATCAAAAGGCACGACTTTCACTTTCTCAGCCTTTGAATCTTTTGCTTTTGTGTTTTCCGCATATTCCTCATTGAGCTTTTCTGGCCAGTAATAGTTGTTTTTTGCAACCATAAGCATGTCCTTGCCCTCCAGCTCCTCTTCTCTCCATAGTATTTGCGCTCGTATGCCATTGTTGTAGATGTTGGCGCGCTTGTTGCTTCGAGTCACAACAATCGTCTCGTCTGCTCCGTCTCGCTGGTAACATTGTTCGAGTGCGTCAATGAGTTCGTTGCCAGAAATGTTGATGACATCAGCAAAACTCTTGAAACGGATTTTTGGGAGAGCGAAAATGTCATCAGTATCCATCAGCTGGCGCAGGTGAGTGGCATTCCAAAGAATGCCGGATGATTCTGCCTGTCTTACAACCTCGGTGAGCGTATGGCTGATGACAGAAAGGCCGTAGCCTGCAAGTGTGGACTCTTGAAGCGCAGGACTCTCGCCGTCGCCTACAGGCGGAAGCTGTGCTGTGTCGCCCATTATGAGTAGTCGGCAGCCCTTACCGCCATATACGAAATGCACCATGTCGTCGAGAAGTCTGCCTGTGCCATACATTGAGCCTGAGAGATATTCGTCGTTGGCAATCATTGACGCCTCGTCGCAGATGAAAATGAGGTTCTGCCTCATGTTGTAGTTGAGGGAGAAGATGCTGTCTTTGTCGATGGATTTCTGACGGTATATTCTTTTATGTATTGTGTACGCCACATGGTCGGAGTATAGCGACAGCACTTTTGCTGCTCTTCCTGTTGGAGCCATAAGGACACATTCGCGCTGTAAATCTTCAAGGGTTTTCACTAAAGCGCTCACAAGACTTGTCTTTCCTGTGCCAGCAAAACCGCGCAGCAGGAAGATGGAGTCAGCATCAGGATTTAGAATGAAATTGCAAAGAGAATTTATAACTTCGTATTGTTGAGATGTTGGTTTGAAGCCAAAATTGTGTAAAATCAGTTCCTTTAGGTAGTCGTTAATCATCTTTTTTCAAAAAAATATTGAAAGTATCGCAGTGGTTTCAAATTTTATCATTACTTTTGCGACACGAATATAGTAATTATTCTCTAATTGGGCAAGAGAAAGACGTAAAAGTCGCTTCTGCTTGATTGAAAAAGGAATGACTAAATAAAAAATTAACAAAACATATCATGAAAAAAATTATTGTAAATTCCATTTTGTGCATTTGTACATTTGGCCTTCTTGCTGCTTGCTTCTTCAGCATCTACAATGACATCTCTTTCGATGAAGAGAAGGCTGCTCGTGAAAAACTTGTTATCGCTCGTCTCATGCAGATTCGTGATGCAGAGGAAGAGTGGAAGAAGACTTTCGGAGAATACTGTGGTGATATCGATTCTCTCATCGATTTCGTCAAGAATGGCAAGACTGTTGACAAGATCCTCAAGGAGGGCGAACTTACCGACGATCAGCTTGAGGCTGGTATGACAGAGCGTGAGGCTGTTCGACTCGGTCTTATCAAGCGTGATACAGTTTGGATGACAGCAGCTGAGAAGCTTGGCATCTCAAATGCTGACTCTATGAAGTATGTTCCTGTTGGCCGCGTTGCTGATGGCACTTACACTATCGCTCAGTCAACAGTTACAGATTCTGTGGTATATGACACAATCTATCAGGGAATCATCGAGCTTCGCAAGAAGCCTATGTATAACTTGCGTTCAAATGACTGGGATATCCTCGTTGAGGTTCGTGCCCGCTTGGAGGACTACCTCGATGGTTTGAGCGAGAAGAACGTCAAGAGTCTCAAATCTTCTCTCAAGAAGCTTGGAAGAAACCGTGCAGAGCTTATGCTTGACAATGAGGACCAGACAGATGGTCCATGGTACGGACTCCGTATTGGCGACCTCGAGGATACTGGTAACAAGATGGCTGGTAACTGGGAGTAAACAAATGACAGATATTCAAGTTAACAATAAAAGTTTGTCCATTCGGGTTTGCTCGAATGGACTTTCTTTTTGTTCCTATGCCCCGGGCAGGGAGGAGCCGTTCAGCTATAAGGTGTATGACGTGAACCATACAATCTCGCTGGCGGCGAACCTTAAGGAGGCTTTGGTGAATGACGAGATGCTGACGGCGGAATACCAGCGTGTAAATGTGCTTGTCACAACTCCGAATTTCACAACAGTTCCTGTGGCGGCTTTCGACAAGGAGGATGTAGGGATGTACTATTCCCTGGCATTTCCAAAAGACAATCCTTCGCGTGTGAGCTATAATGTCTTGCGAAGAGCGGGCATTGCAATAATCTTTGGTCTTGACCGCTCTATTTACCAACTTATTCTCGATGATTTCCCACGGGCTCGATTCTATGCCTCTGTGAGTACTCTCATTGAGTTTTTCAGCGAACGCAGTCTTATCGGGCCAGGCAAGAAGATGTTTGTTTATATTCACGAGAAGGAGGTTGCTGTTTATGCTTTCGACCAAGGGCGTATGCTCTTTGTCAACAATTTCACCGTTGTGGGTGTGAATGACATTCAGTTTTTTGTACTTAATGTATGGAAAGAACTTGGTTTTGATCAGGTTGAGGATTATCTCTTCGTTGTTGGTGATGATGATAAACGATGTGTGGATTTGAGCGATAAGATAAGATATTTCTTGCAGAATGTGTCTGTGATTGACAGGTCGGAGGATTTCAAAGAGAAATTGACTGCTGGCAACACCCTTATACCTTATGATTTGCAGACATTGCTGGTCTGTGGATTTTGACGAAAGTGCAACAATAATGCTTCTGCAGAAGATTGTTGAATTATATTGAACACCTACTTAATATGCGAATAATTAGAGGTAAATACAAAGGAAGGCGTATTCCTACGCCAACAAATTTCAAAGCGCGACCAACGACAGATTTTGCCAAAGAGGGACTGTTTAATATCTTGGAGAATGTGTATGTTGACTTTGATGATGAACCTACTGCGCTTGATTTGTTTGCTGGCACAGGTTCTATCGGTATAGAATTTGCTTCAAGGGGCTGCAGAAAAGTTGTGTCAGTGGAGAAAGATTTCAGGCATTGGCAGTTTCTTTCTGCTGTACAGAAAGAACTGAAGGCGCAGGAGTGGCTGCCTCTTAAAGGCGATGTGTTTAAATATACAAAGTCTTGCAAAGAGAAATATGATATCATATTTGCTGACCCACCTTATGCTCTTGAAAATCTTAGAGATATCCCTGATGTAGCTTTGCCATTGCTTGCTGATGGAGGTTTGCTGATTCTTGAGCATGGAGGTGATTACAGCTTCACAGAACATCCACGTTATTTGGACCATAGAAATTATGGAAGTGTCAATTTCACTTTCTTCAAATAGTTTTGCTTGGCAGAAACTGTAGCAGATACTAATGAGTTTATGAATTATGGGCCAGTCTCATCCATTTCTGCATAGTAGGCGGTGGCTATACTTTGTATAAACGGGTAGGAATGTGACTAGTACAAATAAAAAATCTCGGCAACGAAAAAAATCGTTGCCGAGATTTTTTATGTAATGTATTGTGAATTACCTTGGGCGACCGCCGCCGAATCCACCACCAGGGAATCCGCCGCCAGGGAAACCACCTCTGCCAAATCCTCCCATCTGAGGCATCTTAGCACCCTTGCCGAAGATGTTGAGCTTGTAGATGACGTGAATCATTCCGTATGAGTAGATGGCATTTGAACGAGAGTCGCTCTGTGACATCGCAGAGATTGTGCGGCTTATGTTAGACTGCTGACGAAGGATATCGTTCCACTGCAGGCTGATTGTGAGTGCTTTGCCTTTGAGGAAAGACTGTGACACCTGCATGTTCCAAAGGAGTTCGTTAGTGTTCATGTCCTTAGATGAATATCCTCGGCGTGAACTTTCAGAGATGTCTGTAGAAATGCTCAGACCATTATCAAATATGAAATTAAGGTCTGTACCGTAAGAGAAGTCCCATGTAGAACGGTTGTTAGTAGTAACAATGTTGTTATGAGTGTTGCGGTAGTTTACATTACCGTTAATGCTCATTTCAAACCAGTTTTTGCGATAGCCAAGAGATATGTTCTCGCCTACGTTTACAGTGTTTGTTGCGGAGATGTCGTTGTCAGGGTAACGGACTGGGTCGAGATAACTTACGTTGTGATTGAATCCGCTATTAGTATTTGTGTTGATTGTGAAGAAGTTGTCAGCGCCAAATCCTCTGTTCCAACCAAAACCAACATTTGCATTCCAGTTGCCATTGATGTTTTCTGGCTTTGTTGTTCTAACACCTGTTGCCTCGTCATACCAAGTACGGTTTGAAATGGCATTCTGAGTGAATCCTCCACTACCGAATACGAACACGCCTTGCTGAATGTCAGCTTTATATGTGTTGTAATTGAAGAACACGTTATGATTGAGAGAAGGTTTCAAACCAGGGTTACCTTTGGTGATATTGAGTGGGTTTGAATCGTCTGTGATGTCGAGCAAGTTAGTCATTGAAGGCTGGCTTGTACGGCTGCGGTAGTTGATTCTGATGTTAGTCTGCTTATCAAAATTATAGCGGAAATCAACAGATGGCGCGAAGTTATATACTGTGCGAGTTATTTCAGGGTAGTCCTTGCCCATGTATTTGTAATTCAGCTTTGAGTGCTGTGGCATGAAGTCGAGTCCGAAGCTGAAGTTGTAAGAGTCGCGCACCTGACGGAAACTGATGGATGCTGTCTGATCGTAGTTGCGGTATTCAGAGAACTGTGAGAGCTTGCGAGCTTCTTCGCTTTCGTAATCAGGTAGCAATTCTCTGCTTATTATCTCGTCGAGAGCTCCTGCCACATCATATCTGTGGTTTCTGAGGCATTCTTCAAGTGCGGTATAAGCTACTGGATCATTAGCAAAGATACCAGCCTTGCGGTCGTTCTTTGAATAGCTATAGTTGTAGCGATAAGAGAACTGCAGATAAGTCTTGTATGCTATAGGCTCAGAGTATGTGAGCTGAGCAGAATAGCTGTGGTTGCGTCCTGGAGTGTTGTAATATCTATTATTATATGTGTCATTCTTGTCTTTTGACATATACTTCACGCTTGCTGCAGAAAGCTGTTCGCTGTCACTATTGGAAAGGGCTCCTGTTGCGCGGAGAGTGATGTTGCGGCCATTGTTGTTGAGGCGGCGGTTCACCTGCAATTCTCCATTAGCATTCTTGTTCATGCTGTAATTCTGTGATCTGCTGATGTTGCTGTTCACGATGATAGAGTCCAGTCTTGCAAATGCGTCATCAATATTGTCAAGCGGATTGTCGTAGATGTCGTAAGGGTTCACATTGTATGTGCCGTTAGCGCTATTAGACATAGTGCGGTTTCTGCTAATTGTTCCGCTTGGTCGGAAGATGATGTTTGTCATTGAGTCTGGCTTCCACTCAAGTTTGAACTGTGCATTGACATTGTAATTGCTGCCACGGTTGATGCTGTTACTTGTAGTGTAAGCGCCATTAGGTGTGACGAAGTTGATAGAGTTGCTCTCCGTACGAGTGTCGTTGCCGTTGTAGCGATAACGGATGCTACCACCAAACTCAACCTTGTCGTTACCTGTGACGAAGTTGCCACCGACATCCTTGTTAGTGCGAAGACCGCCGCCACCGCCACGGAAGTTACCCCAGCGACCGCCACCGCCACCGAATCCGAAACCGCCAACATTGTTGAGGTTGCCGATGATAGAGTACTGGTTCTGGTCAGCGAAACGATTGACATTCATACGTGTAGAATAGCGATCTTGTGTTCCTGCACCGAGGTCAAGGTTGCCGAACCATCCCTGATTCATTCCTTTCTTGAGAGAGAGGTCGAGCACAGTCTCTTCTTCACCATCGTCTATGCCTGTCACACGAGAGAGGTCGCTCTTGCGGTCGTAAGCCTTGATTTTATCAACGATATTTGTTGGGATATTCTTAAGAGCCATCTCTTTGTCGTTGAGGAAGAACTCCTTTCCGTCAACGAGAATCTTCTTCACCTCCTTGCCATTGATCTTGATGTTGCCGTCGGCATCCATAGTTGCTCCAGGGAGACGCTTGACAAGCTCTTCGAGAGCAGAACCCTCAGCTGTGCGGATTGCAGAAGCATTGAATACGAGAGAGTCTCCAGACACCTGCACTTTAGCTGCTGCAGCTGACACCTGAGCCTCCTTGAGCAATTTTGAGTCAGATATGAGATGTATGTATCCTGCGCTTGCATTCTTTTCTTTCTGGTTTGTCAGGTCAAAAGGAATGACTTTATCTTTATAGCCGATATAAGTAACCTTGATAGCGTATTTGCCTTTCTTCACATCCTTGATGTTGAAAGTTCCGTCTGCACCTGTTGCTGCACCGCCAACCATTGTGCTGTCTGGCAGAGACAGGATACGAACAGTGGCGGAGAGAATCGCCTCGTTTGTACCTTCTTCGATGATTGTTCCTGACACATTGAATTTTGATTGGGCCATGGATGTAAGCCCTATCATAGTGAGGAACATCAGAATAAATGATTTCTTCATATTGCTTTTTATTATTAGTTTTTCGTGATTACAGCCAAATTGACCACGGATAGACAAAAAGGTTTAATGATTATTTCTGTATTTTGTGGATTATGTGTATTTTTGTCCCGTTTTTGTGGTAAAAGGATATGATAATAAAGAATTTCATTTATAAATTATTCACTTTGATTTGTGTTGTTCAGTTGATGTTTGTCCAAACGGCAAAGGCTCAATTTGCCCGTCTTGATAAGTATCCTGACATTCCAACACAGTATGATGCTGCGTTTGTTGATCATGTGAAGAACTTCGCAAGCGGAGTGGCAAAAACCTCTTACGGTCAGTATTTCGGTCAGATAACAAAAGAAAAGAATGTGTATGGCTTTGGGGCATACTATACAGACCAAGATGGTATTATATACGGACAGTATCGTTTGGGTAACTTCTTGTTTGGCATCAAGATGGGCACGCAGACTGCAAAGGTAGGCACTAATGACCATTATATATGCTATGACCTTACAACAGGCGACCCTGTATATATATTTAAGAATGGTGACAAGTATAAGCTTCCTGCCGATTATTCTGCAACATACCGTTTTGAGTCGTTGACTTATCAGAATGGTGACAAGTATGTAGGGGAGACGGTTAAAGGCAAACGCGAGGGGCTGGGAATATACTACTACTCCAATGGTGACTATTATTATGGTAAGTATAAAGATAATGTGCAGCGTGGTTATGGTGCATTGTTTTTTACCGACAATACCATGAAGATTCAGTATTGGAAAGGCGAGGATGAATAGCCTCC
The DNA here is from genome assembly GCA_024401215.1 of Bacteroidaceae bacterium. Lineage (GTDB taxonomy): Bacteria > Bacteroidota > Bacteroidia > Bacteroidales > Bacteroidaceae > Minthosoma. The sequence continues at coordinate 1,411 of JAKSLL010000064.1, read as the reverse complement.
ATTATGGATGTTAAGGTGTTTTGTCTGTTTCTATTCAATCGGTGAAAGAACTTATTTCTTACACGTTACTTAACTGTAAATTCAAACCTGGTGAAAACTAATGGATTAAAAGCGTGGCTTTTAGCAAGCCGACCAAAGACACTCACAGGAGCTGCTGCGCCTGTGCTTGTGGGTGGTGCAATGGCATTTGTCAGCCAACTGGTTTCTATAGTTGATGAGCATGAGAGGATTTTTGGCGAGGTTAGATATGGCGATAGAATTTTTCAGTCGGCAGCAATAAGTGCGGCCGTGCCTTTTTTCCTTTGTCTGCTTTTTGCTTTTCTCATGCAGATTGACGCAAATTTCATCAATGATTATTATGATTTCAAGAAGGGTACAGACCGCGATGACCGTCTTGGACCTGCTCGTGCGTGTGCGCAGGGCTGGATAACGCCAAAGGCGATGTTTGTGGGCATAGTGCTGACAACAATACTCTCATGTGCTGTTGGTGCATTGATTATGCTATGGCATTTGCAGTGGGAGCTGCTGATAGTAGGTTTCCTTTGTGTGGTTTTCTCCTTTCTTTATACTACCAAACTTTCTTATCTTGGTTGGGGTGATGTGCTTGTGCTTGTGTTTTTTGGAATTGTGCCCATTGTGTTCACCTATTATGTGATGACTGGAGGCAGATGTGAATTGTCTGTTGTTGTTGCAAGCGTTGCTATGGGGCTTGCCACCGACAATCTCCTTATTGTCAATAACTATCGTGACAGATTTCAGGATGAGATAAGCGAGAAAAAGACGATAATAGTGCGAATGCTTCACCATTGTCAGAAGAAATATGGCAGTGAAGTTGGTAAGAAAAAATGTGAGAGCATCTGTCAGAAGATATACCTGATGCTTGGCATTGTGGCTGTGGTATTGGAGGTCGTTGGCATTGTGCTTTTTCAACCGGAGCGCAGTACACAAGGTGCTGTCTTACTGGTTGTTTATGTTTTTCTTCATATAAAAGCATATATGATGATGAAAAAGCTTGACGGCAGAGAACTTAACAAGCTCCTTGGCGTTACTGCAATGAATATCTTTCTGTTTGGACTTGCGTCAGCATTAGGCATGTTGACTAAATTCGTGTAAGAAGTTGTGCTTCTATATAAAGGGGAGGTGAAAGAAAAACTCCCATTTAAGTAGATGTTCAACATTATTTATATAATACACAAGTAGGCGTTTTCGATATTTAAATAATTATGAACACCTGCTTATTAAGTGATTAATAAGAAAACATTCCCATCCCTTTTAATTATTTTTATCAAGAATTTAGAGAAATAAGAGATTTTTATATCAAATGCTTGTTTTTGAATTATATAGAAATTAGAGATTACGCTTCGCGTCCGTTGAGTCATGCTACGGCAAATAGCAATTCTCTACATTCCTA
>JAKSLL010000063.1 GCA_024401215.1 Bacteroidaceae bacterium | reverse complement strand
CTCCGAGAGTATTATCCATTAAAACAAGGATTAAGACAACTTTACAATTATACATATATTCACCAGAAATTGCTCCGAGAGTATTATCCATTAAAACAAGGATTAAGACAAGTTCTTCTAAGGAGATGCACTCCTCTCGTTTTTCTCCGAGAGTATTATCCATTAAAACAAGGATTAAGACTATAGCAAAAGGTGTGTAACAGTATTTGTATATGTGCTCCGAGAGTATTATCCATTAAAACAAGGATTAAGACACAATCTGTGTGCTGATTGCTTCATCAGACGCTTTCTCCGAGAGTATTATCCATTAAAACAAGGATTAAGACTCTTATGTATATTAAATATACTCCTAGTATTATGGCCTCCGAGAGTATTATCCATTAAAACAAGGATTAAGACCCAAAATATTGAAAGTTATGTACGAGGTTCTAAAGACTCCGAGAGTATTATCCATTAAAACAAGGATTAAGACGTGATTTTAAAGGCTTTAGCAAAATCATTTGCGTCACTCCGAGAGTATTATCCATTAAAACAAGGATTGGGACCCACCCAGCCCTCCCTGTGAGGGAGGGTGCTGCCTTCGTGAGTATGTTCATTGCCAGAGGATGGTCGTGTTAGAGGATTTAGCTGTCATTTTTGTGGGTGATTGGCTTCGATGGCATGAGTTTTGATTCTCTTAGACCTTTGTGTTAAAGCGAAGCTTGTAGATGATTATATGATAACATAACGAGTTAACCTTATGTCAGTCATGATATCAGAAAGTGAGAAGATACGATTGAAAAACATTCCTGTGGAACGGGTGGCAGAAGCTTTAGGCCTTGATGTCACTCGGCATCATTGCTTGTGTTTCGGCCATGATGACCACCACCCGAGTCTTGTTTTTAATGTTAGGAATAACACTTGGAAGTGCTATGCCTGCGGAATATATGGCGACAGCATATCGCTTGTGCAGCAGAAGCTTGGTGTCGGATTCGTGGATGCCTGCAGCTGGCTTGGTGCGCGGTTTGGGATAATGATAAATAATGATGAGGGGGCTGTGCCTGTTGTTGTCCCGAAACCTGCTGCTCAATCCAGACCGGCGGCAAAAGAGAAAGACGAAGCTGCTGCTCCTGATGTCGAAGTGCTTGAGTATGTGTCTGTCAAATGTAAATATCGTTCTGCCGACTTTGACCGCTTTCTCTACAGGGAGCGGCATTATAAGCGTGCTGTTGTAGAAAAGCTGAATATAGGATTTGTAGGTCTTTACAATGGCATGGCAAAAGCCATTGTGGAGAAGTTTGGCGAGCAGAGGGCGTTGAAGAGCGGCATGGTGTATAAGAGCGGAGGCAGATATGTCTTTGCTTTCAATGCGCCGTGTCTGATATTCTCGTATATGGGCAGAGATGGAAAGCTGCTAAGCCTGCAAGCACGGTATATTGGAGATGAAGACAAGTCGAGGTTTCAGTTTCCAAGGGGCTGCAAACCATGTATCTTCAATCAGCCTATCCTGAACGAAATAGAAGAGGGCGATGAGCTGTATGTGTCGGAAGGTGTGACAGACTGCATCTCGCTGATGTCTGACGGTTTCAAAGCCATTGCCGTACCGAGTGCAACCTTGCTTAAAGATTCGGACGCTGACATCCTCGCCAGATATTCGCTGAAGATGTACCCCGACCAGGACGAGCCTGGCATGCGCCTGTTCAACAGGCTGAAGGAAAAGGTGGAGGAACGAGGCGGAAAAATCGAATGCCTGCCTCTGCCCGACGGCATGAAAGACTATTCTGATTACTATATATACAAGCAAAGTAAACCACAGGAGGCAGATGGCAGCAGAGCAGAAGAGAAGGCTCAGTCTCAGCCCACCACCTACCTCAGGAAAAACGGCAAAGGCATGGAACTGATTATTAACACATTTGGCACGTCGCTGAACAGAGATAACGAGGCGTTTCTCGTGAGCAATACGGAAGGACGGCAGCGCATCCCGGTAGATGGCATAAAGGCGATACATGTGGGGCGTGGGGTGCAGGTGACAAGCGATGCCATCATGCTTGCCATTGAGCATGAAATAGAGATGTCATTTACTGACAAGGCGGGGCGACCCGTCGGCAGAGTGTGGAGCCCTAAGTACGGCTCGGTATCGACGATAAGGAAGGGACAGCTCAATTTTACCTTCACCCATGATTCTCTTGTGTGGATAAAAGATGTGATAATAAAGAAGATAGAGAATCAGCAGGCTCTCATCTTGATGTTTGAGGCAGACTCTGATGAGATGAAGGGCAGGGTGAACAAGGCGATAACAAGGCTGGAGGACTACCGCAATAAGATTCGGAGCCTTGAAGGTGATATCGTGGCTGACGTGGCGCCAAGTCTGCGCGGATGGGAGGGACAGGCGTCAAAAGTGTATTTTGATGCGCTGAACATGTTTCTGCCTGAAGACCTGCGCTTTGAAGTGAGAAGCCAGCGGCCAGCGATGGATGTGGTGAACGCATTTCTGAACTATGGGTACGGTGTCATGTACGGCCGCATAGAGGGGGCTCTGATAAAAGCGGGCATCGACCCCTATGTGGGGGTGCTGCATAGAGATGACTACAATAGGCCTGTGCTTGTGTATGATGTGATAGAGCTGTATCGTGTGTGGGTGGATTATGTGGTATATAATTTGGCAACACAGGGCGTTGTCACAGAAGACTATTATTCTGTAAAGGAAGATGGCAGCTACTGGCTTGAGAATCTTGGCAGGAGGGTGCTGATACAGTCGCTCAACGACTATCTGGAAGAGGTGGTGTCGGTGGGCAGCCTGCAGCGTTCGCGTTCTACGCAGATACAGATGTATGCGCACAAATTAGCTCAGGTGTTTAAGAATGCATTATAGGAGTGGCACTATGTTGATGGCAGGAAGGAATATAACAAGCACGTCTGACAAGCTGCAAAAGGTGAGGCTGGACTATTTGTATCACAGCATACGCAATCCCAAGCCTGAGATAGCTACGCTTGTCAGGCTGTTGCAGACGGTGAGAGATATTGACAGCGGAAGGTATGCGCACATGAAGCGGCAGCTGCCGTACTTTGTGTGCGCCTCGTTCAATCCGCCATATCTGCTGGCGGAGAATTTCTCCTGTATTGAGCATTTCATGGTAGAGGTTGGCGGTCTTAATGCTAAGGGCATTGATGCCGACGAGCTGAAGGGCCATCTTGCCACGGACAGGCAGGTGCAGCTGATGTTTCTTTCGCCAGGCGGTGACAGTCTGAAGATAATGTTCTCTCTGAAGGAGAAATGCTACGATGCTGGCTTGTTTGCTGTGTTTTATAATTTGTTCTACAAGAGCTTTCTTGAAAGGCATGGCATAGATGTTGACTTCTCTGCATCAGAGGGGGCTGTCACGGATGCCTGTTATATAAGTGTTGATGAGAAGGCGTATTTCAATGCCAGTGCAGAGGCGGTGGACCTGTGCAGCTATGTGAGTGAAGACAACCCGTCGTTGCTGTTTGACACGCTGCGTGAGATGCGGCATGCCGCAAAAGAGGCAAAAAAGCAATGTCTGCCGGATGACGAGTCGGAAGCTTGTGCTGACCCGGATGCAGATGCTCTGCTGCACATAAAGGAAGTGCTGCTTGGAGCAAAAGCTGTGGAGACAGACAGGAAGCCGATAAAGGACAAGGAGGAGTTTGACAGCATAATAGCAGGTCTGAGAGGTTTTGTTGAAGATAATGGCGTGAACCTTGTAGAAGAGAGGAGCATGCTCCATGCTCGCAAACTGCGTTTCAATTTGGATGGAAACGTGGCAGAAGTGAATGTGTTCAGAGGAACGAAAGGGTATTTTGCTGTTCAGTCGCCTGTTGGCACCTCCTCACAAAAGATAGGAAAGGTTGTGCTGGAGATTGCCAATGCTTATCTGTCAGGGATTTAGGTGTTTCGGAGTTGCTAATTCTGTGTTTCCTAACTAAATAGAAGTTTCGCTCCACTTGTTGTGGAGTTAAAGGGTATTTTAAGAGAAGTTAAAGAGTAGTTAAAGTGACGAATGTCTGTATATGGCAAACGTCCCTTTAACTCCGAGCGAAGCGATAACTCCTCTTTAACTCCACTTTAACTACTCAAACTGAGCAAGTTGCAAAGCGAAAATTTAATAGCTAAACAAAAGAGGAGGTATGGGTAGAAGAAAATATACTGATTTGCCGTTGCCAGAGGTTATCCGCAGACTGAAAGATGCCACGATGGATACCAGCAAGCGTATAAGGAGCGAGTCTGTAAGAGGCGTGGGCGACGAGTGCGAAAGCCTGGAGGTGAGGGTGCGAAACTTAATGGGAATAATAAATGATAAAGAACGTCCGAAGGATTATATGCAGTTTTTCATAATGTACGACATAGAGAGTGATAAAGTGCGAACGCTAATCAGCAAGTATCTGCAGAAGCGGGGATGCACACGAGTTCAGAACTCCATCTTCATTGCCGACCTTCCTGTCAAGGTGTATGAGCAGATACAGCAGGATCTGAAGGAGGTGCAAGGCTGTTACGACAATCACGACAGCATTCTTGTTGTGCCTGTTCCTGCGGAGCATCTCCGCTCAATGTGCATCATTGGCAGGGATATTGATTTAGACACCATCATGAAGGCGAAATCAACATTGTTCTTCTGATTGAGACCTCCTCATCAGAGGGTGGATTTTTGTTTTTGTCTAAACTTGTCTAAACTTTAATCGTACAGCTTGAATTTCTTTTAATTATTCAAATTTCGCACGTCGTGTTCTGGCTGGAAGCCAGTATCTTAGTAACCGGTTGCATCGACGAAGGAGATGCTGCCGGACACAAAGAACCACCCGACTCAGGTGCCTGGAGGGCACTACCTTGCCTAGCGAATGAGGTACTGCCCTCCAGGCAGATGTTACTTTGTATCCTGATTCCGAGGGCGTTGCCCCCGGTTACTGACCGCCTCTACGAGGCTGTAGTGCGTTCTTTGCGAGCAAAGCGCTTCGCGATGACCAGGCACACGTGCGAAACTTGTATTATTTTATCGAACATCATTATACAAATATTAAATTCGAATAAAAAATTGTCTCATAAAAATTTGTTGTGTTCATGTAAATGTCCTATTTTTGCAATGTAAAAATGCACTTTTTTTTATTCGAGAATGTTAAAATGTGTAAATATTTGCGCATAACATTAATGATAATCAATACGTTGCAATTTTACCTCTCCGAGAGTATTATCCATTAAAACAAGGATTAAGACCAATGGCAGCACTCGCCTCCTCTTCGCTGATGTCCCTCCGAGAGTATTATCCATTAAAACAAGGATTAAGACAGTGTATTTATTATACATGGTAATTGCAAGCTTGACTCCGAGAGTATTATCCATTAAAACAAGGATTAAGACATAGGTGTCTCCAACAGCATGATAAGTAACATCAACTCCGAGAGTATTATCCATTAAAACAAGGATTAAGACACCATTAGTAGCATTAGGTACTCTGTTTTTGTTTTCACTCCGAGAGTATTATCCATTATAACAAGGATTAAGACATTTATTCCTTTCTTTTTTAATGTTAATAATATTTCTCCGAGAGTATTATCCATTAAAACAAGGATTAAGACAGTGCCTCTCCCTTTTTTAATTAAACATGTTATCTACCTCCGAGAGTATTATCCATTAAAACAAGGATTGGGACTCACCCAGCCCTCCCTGTGAGGGAGGGTGACCTTCGTGAGTATGTTCATTGTATCTACGGGATGGGAACTTTAGTTAATGAATAATTGGCAATTCATGATAATTCGTGTTCACGAAATAATATTGCCTGCGGCACAACATAAATTTGCCATTGAATTGCCATGAATTATATCATAAATTCCTTTTGGGGGCATCAGAGTTGAAATTTATCTGACACGAAAGACACGAAATTAACGGAATTTTCAGAATGCAGGGCATTCCTTTTTGTGCATTCCCTGTTTTTCGTAGGAAGACTCCAGATGATTGACTGAGTAGTCTTTTTTTGTTTTATGTTGAAAAACACATTTTGGTTGACTTTTTTCTTGTTTGTTTTTTGCTATTTTTGTAACAGATTTGATATTCCATGAAAACATAATCTTAAATGGCAGATAAATATACAAGAATATTGACAGTAACTTTTGATGGGGAGCTGAGTCCATGGGAAGTCCCATATTTTCGTGGTGCTGTTATTGCAACTATGGGAAACGAAAGTAATTTGCTGTTTCATAATCATGATGGAGACGAGAAACTACGCTATTCTTATCCCCTCATTCAATATAAGAGAATAGGCGGCAAGGCTGCTATTGTGTGCGTCAATGAAGGGGCTGACGTGATAGGCCAGTTTCTATCAGAAGGCAAAACGTCTTTCAACATTGGAAACAGAAGCGGAGAGTTTAACTTGGAAAAGGTAACACCAAATCGTGCTTTAATCCAGACATGGGACAAACGATTCCAATATAGGATAAGCAAATGGCTTGCCCTCAATTCTGTCAACTATCGCAGATATTTGGATGCTGATGGTATTGTTGAAAAAACAGAATTGCTGCAAGGAATTCTTAAAGGTAATCTTTTATCTATGTGCAAAGGACTTGACATCTATCTTGAGAAGCAAGTTGAGGTGAAGATAACGAAATTGAGCGAACCTTATACAGTGAGAAACAAAGGTGTGAAACTTATTTCGTTCAATGCAGAATTCACATGCAATATGTTTTTGCCTAATTATATAGGAATAGGCAAAAATGCAAGTATAGGATATGGGGTGATTACTGAGAAGAAAGAACACAAAAAGGAAGAAAACAAAGATACTGAAACAAATAATGATGAATAGTAACAATTATACATTTGATCGTAAAGGTCATGATGGCAACCTGCTGTTTGTGGGAGGAGATTTGTCGGGAATACAGAAGTTCCTTTACAATATCTCGTCTCGCAAGGCTGCCGTAAGCTTGAAGGGGCGCTCATTTTATCTTGGGGATTATATGGAGAAAGTGCTTGCACAGATTATCTCTATTCCAGAGATAGTTAAGTCCGGCAAGTATGAAGTCGTGTATTCTTCTGGCGGCAAGTTCTATCTGATTATTCCTGACACGCAAGAGATTGTGTCAGCATTGACTGCTGAGACTAAGCAGATAAAACGTGATTTGTGGAACAAACACAAAGGCGAGCTGTCCATAAACATAGCTTGGACATCGTTCTGCTTTAACGAAGATGGCACAGTAAGCACCAATTCTGCTAAGCATGAGAAGATTGGTGTGCTATGGAAGGAATTGACAGGTGCGTTCACATTGCAAAAGAACCAGAAGTTCAAGGATGTGATACTTCAGGATTATGCTGATTTCTTCGAGGTGAAGCAGGTGAGTGCCAACACGAAGATTTGTGCAATCACTGGAATTGAGAGCAACGAGTGCGTTCCGTTAGAAAATGAGGATGGAGAAAATGGACTATTTGTACTCCCTTCGGTTAGGGAACAGATTGAACAGGGAAAAGCTTTACGCAACATAGAACATTTCAAAACATTTAAGGAATACGCTGACAATTCTTTTTTAGGCATACTCAGAATGGATGTAGATGGGCTTGGCAAGCGATTCATCAATGGATTTGACAGTATGGATGAATACAAGACTTTCTCCACCCGTCTTGATAAGTTCTTTGATGCTGAACTGAAAGCAATAAGACGGAAATCTCTATATGTCGACAATATAAATATTGTGTATGCTGGCGGTGATGACCTGTTTGCTGTTGGTCACTGGGAAAGCCTGATTGAGTTTGCAGAAGAGGTAAGAAATGCATTTGTAGATTACATAAATGACAGTTCTATCAGCATATCAGGAGGTATTGCCATCGTAAAACCAAAGTTCCCTATTGCAAAAGCAGCAGAGATGGCTGGCGAAGCAGAGGATGCGGCAAAGCATTTCCGCAATGACGAGAAGAATGCATTCAACATGTTTGGTGAAAGTCTGTCATGGAAAGACGAATTTGCATATGTGAAGAAATTCAAGATGGAGTTCGTTGATCTCATAAACATTTTCGGAATGTCGCGCGGAATACTGCACAAGTTGATGCTGTATGCTACGATAGAAAAGAAGAACAAACAGCGTGAGGAAGAAAACAAGAACAAAGACTACAGCTACATCTGGCATTCCACTTATTATCTGACCAGATACATATCACGATATAATAAATCAAAAGAGATTAAAAATTTCTGTATGAATTTGCGAGATAAAGAATTGCTGAAGAATGACAGAAATCTGGAATTGATTGCTATTGCTGCACGATGGGCAGAACTTGAATTAAGAGATAACAAATAAAAAATATAAATTATGACTTGGAATAAAAATGATCTTTTACCTGAGAACGAAATCAAGGTGAAAGTAACAGATGCTACAGTAAAGTTTGCAGAGAGATTTGGCAAATACCTTGGTAGTGATGAAGGTTATAAAGACAACAGAGGAAAATGGCGTACGACTGTTGAGAAACTATCAACTAATCAACTTCGCAAATTTTTTGGCGAAGTGAAACGCCAGCAGATGTCAGGTTACAACGAGACGGATTTTGTATTGTTAAAACCTAAGTTGGCATACGCTGTGGGAAGGACAAAAGGTAAACAATCAAAAATTGGCGATTTCTACATTGTCCTTTCTGATATGATTGACAAGGTTAAAAACGAAAACGACTTCAAAAGATTCATAAAAGCTTTTGAGGCAATCGTAGCCTATCATAAGGCAAGTGAAGAGGCTAAAGATATTATTTTCTAACCGATAAAAAATAACGATTTATGGCTAAGTTAACAAAGAAAATCAAATATACAACAACAATTACTCTTGTGACAGGTTTGCACATAGGAGGAAACAGTGAAAACGTGGAAATAGGTGGTATTGACAATCCTGTTATCAAAATCGCGACAAAGAATAATCAGCCTTACATTCCTGGCAGTTCACTAAAGGGGAAGATGCGCTGCTTGCTTGAGCAAGTGGCAGGAGCTACAGAAGTTGGTGGCAGCGCAGAGGTCAACAAACTGTTTGGGGCTATGGAGAAAAAGAATGTAAGCACAGCGTGCCATTCAAAAATCATTGTTAGAGATGCGTTCCTAACGCCTGAAGCTGAAGAATTGTTGCATGATAGTGATGGACTTGATATGCCATACACAGAGAATAAGTTCGAAAATGTTATAGATCGAGTTACAGGAACAACAGTAAAAGGTGGAATCCGCCAGACAGAACGTGTTCCTGCAGGAGCTGTTTTTAATGCTGAGTTCATAATAAATGTATGGGATGAAGACGTTGATGGTAAGGCACTTGAAGACATGTTCAAAAAGGGCATCAAACTGCTTGAAAACGATTACATCGGCGGTAGCGGTTCACGTGGCTATGGACAAATCAAATTCGGAGAGTTCAACAAGGTGGAATTGTCGGAAGATAACAACTGGGGTGCATAAACAGAAAATATATAGCTATGGCAAAATATAGTATATATAAACTGCATTTTACAGCTTCTTTACACCTTGGCGACAGGCGAGAGGACTATGGAACGAGCCAGAAAGTGGTAAGTTCTGATACGTTCTATGCTGCCCTTACTGCTTGTTTGGCAAAAATGGGATATGATATTCCTGCCGATGGTGATCTTGGAGTTGCTATTAGCAGTCTTTTCCCATATTACCAGAAAGATGAGGATGATGAGAAGGCTGTGTTCTTCTTGCCTTCACCTTTGCTTCAACCTATGCCAAAACTGAATGATATAGGCAAGGCAAAAAAAGTGAAAAAGGTGAAGTGGCTTGATGTTTCGCTTTTTGAGAGAATACTTGCTGGGGAAGAACTTTTCAACAACAATGATGGCATGGTTGCAAGTGTACAAGGAGATTATCTGACCACATCATCTATTGATAAAGACTTCATTCACTCACAGGTTGCCCAGCGAGTTGAGGTGTCCAGAAAGTCAGGAGAGGATGCTATGCCTTTCTATATGGACAAAGTCTTTTTCAAGGGAAAGTCGGGCTTGTATTTCATTGCGGCAGGCGACACGAGAAACATTGACAAAGCAATGCCTATGCTTGCAATGGAAGGTATTGGAACAGACCGTAATGTTGGCAATGGTTGTTTTGATTATACTAAAGACGAGATTACCATAAACATACCAAAGGATGCCCAACACGCTGTGTCACTATCAATGTTTTTCCCAGAGTCGCAAGAACAGATCACAAGCATGCTCGATGGAGAAGATGTAGCATACGACATGGAGCGCAGAGGCGGCTGGATCACATCTCCAGGATACAACAAGATACGCAAGAACGTCATTTATGGCCTTACTCCTGGCAGCGTTGTGAAATACGATATCAACGAGACCTTTGTGTTAGGGAAAACTGTTGATCTGTCGCCAAATATACCTAATGGTCCTCAGCATCCTGTATGGCGATGTGGCAAAGCAATTTTCTTACCTATAACGATTAAGTGAAATGGAAGTGAATAAAAGGTTTAATGTCGGCATAGAAATAATCACCCCAGTATCTATTGGCGTTGGTGCTGAGAATGATTGGGTTAAAGGAGTGGACTTTGTTCAGAAAGATGGCAAAGTGTACATACTCGACATGAAGAGAATTGTTGAGCATGGATATGATCCAAACAAGTTATGTGATTTCTTTTTAAATGGAGATCCTGATGGTGTTATCAGAATTCTTGGCAACGATTTAGAAAAGGTCGCCATTATGATTTTTGGGCAAAAAGTCCCATCGGACAATCCTATTAAAACCATGCTCAAGAACGACGTATATGGCACACCATTGATAGCCGGTAGTTCCCTAAAAGGAGCTATCCGTTCTTGTCTGTTTGCTCATTTGCGTAGCGAAGAAAAAGAGAGAGATGCAGAAAAGAAGGTGTTCGGTTCACTAAAAGACGGTGAAGAATTTGGACGCTTCATTAAAGTTACCGACGTGGATTTCAAAGAGACGGAATTGGTGAACTCCAAGATATTCAACCTGCAAAAGAAAGGTGAAGAATGGACTGGTGGATGGAAGCATGAGATGAATAAAACTGGTTATTATTATTCATCGGTAGGTTTCAACACACTTTATGAAAGCATCGTCACAGGTTCAAAAGGTGTTGGCAGTATTATGCATGCGGATAAGGTGTTCCATTCGTTTGTAAGTCAAAGCAAGAACGCAATGCCATATCAGGAAAAGAAAAGCAAGGTTGTTGATGGAGATTTATCATATCTGTTTTCAATTATAAACAAACACACATTGAGTTATCTTAAGAAGGAACTTCATTTCTTCAACACATATCGTGCTGGCAAATCGGAACAAATAATTGAAAGCATTGAACATCTTATTCGTTTGATCCCTGAAGATGGTTCATTTGCCCTTATGAAAATGTCAGCAGGTACGGGATTCCATTCCATAACTGGAGATTGGCAGTATGAAGACTATACCGAGACTGGTGTGTGGGAAGGTGGACGAAATTATGGAAAGAAGAAGTATAAGTCAAGAAAGATAGCAGAACATAACGGCAAACTGACGCTGATGGGATTTGTCAAGCTTTCAGCCATTTCAGAAGATGATTATAAAAAGGGATTGGAAGACGTTGCTTCTTACAGACAATCAATAGTGAAAAAAAGTAAGCAGGACAAGGAAGAAGCGCTGCGTTTGGCAGAAATTGCGCGACAGGAGAAAGAAGCTTCCGAATTAGAAAAGAAGAAGAATGAGGAATATGAAAATCTGATAACAGAAGCAATACGTTTAGAGGATAAGGATAATAATGCGGCATTAGATTTGCTGAACAAAGCGAAAGAACTATGCCCAGAAAGAGATAGACATGAAGGCATAATAAAGCGTATTGTTGATGCCATCAGCAAAGCTCAATCTTCACAGAAAAGTGCTGTTGACTACAATAAACCTTTAGATGAACTGCTATCTTGTACGCGTCCTTACATTAAAGAGATTATAAAGACGACAGCAAGATGGGTTAAAGCAGGAAACACACTCAATGATGATGCTATGAAGTGTGTTGCTGATGCGATAAAAGCCTTAAATGATAAAAAGCGCAAGAAAATGAAGCAAAGTTATAAGGATGTATGCAAAGCATTGGGAAAAGAAAATGCGGATATATTGACGACGTTATTGAATTAATTAGCATAACATGAGTAAAGTTCTTATTTCATTCGTCGGTACAGGTGCATTAAATAGAGATGCATCATCCGAGAGAAAATACAAAACTGCAAAATATCATTTCGACAATGGGGAGGAATTCGATTCATCCTTCGTTGCTGATGCATTGGTTCGCCACTATGGCATAGAAAAAGTTATACTGGTTGGCACAGTTAAATCTATGTGGGAAGAGGTTTATTTCACTTTCTGCAAGAATAATGGCATTGCTATTGATGATGACTATGCAGAGGAATTGATGATGTTCTGCGAAAAAGCAAACGCAAAGTCAGAGTTAGTCATACCTGGCAAGGAAAAGATTGAAGAAGCATTAGGCCCTGGGTCACACATTGAACTAATTCGCTACGGACTCAACAAAGCGGAGATTGAGGAAAATGAGTCCATAATTCTTGGAATCGAGAGACACCTTGGAAAGGGGGATGAACTGTATGTGGATATTACTCATTCTTTTCGCTCACTGCCATTGTTCTTGATGAATTTGCTGATATATCTAAAAAATGTAAGTAACAAGCACATAAACATTTCTCATATATCGTATGGCATGCTTGATGTCAGTAGAGAGTTGGGATATGCACCTATAGTAGAGCTTGATGGTATCATGGAGATAAACGAATGGATTACAGGAGCGTATACCTTTATGCATTTTGGCAATGGATATCAGATTGCACGATTAGTGGAAAAAGAACACCCAAGCGCAACCAAGATATTAAATGATTTTTCCGATGTGATGAATCTTAATCATCTGGATGGTGTACGTGTTCAAGCACGACGTCTCGCTAGCATTAAGAATGTTTCATATTCTCCTATCCCATCGTGCATAATTCCATCCACAGTAAATAGCTTTATAGACAAATTCCCTGCAGACGTGAGAAAGAGCGTGTTCTTGTTAAAAACTGCAACATGGCACTATGAGCATAAAAACTATTCGTCCTCTTTCATATCATTGCTGGAATCAATATTCACACATGTATGTGACACACTTGGTTTACCATCAGAAACAGCCAAGGACATGGAAGTGGCAAAAGCAATTTTAGGGAAAAAAGGGGTAAAGATTGATGGTCTGACATCTTCTGATGTGAATATGATGAGGAACAAAATTCCGAGTATTGATGCGTTATCGGAAAGTTACCATAGAATCAGTAAAATTAGAAACGGATTAGCACATCAAGCTACAATAGAGATAATGGACGAAAAAACAAAAAAGATAAAGTCTATTAATAGTGATGGCATGATTAAACTGTTAGGTGATGAATTGAAGAAAATCAAATCGATTATAAAGTGATGAATTTAGAAAATGAGGTAGGATAAAATAAAAAACAAAAAAGATATGAGTAGAAAAGTTTTTATATCATTCCTTGGATATTCCAAATATAGCCCTTGTTTCTATTGTAAAGACAGTTACAAATCACAGTGCGTTAGTTACATTCAGGAAGCAACTATTGAGTATATAAATACATTATCGCAGTGGACTGATAATGATGTTGCATTGATTCTTCTCACAAAAGGGGCAGAGATGAAAAACTGGGTGGACAATGGTCATGTCGATTTCAGGACAAAAGAGACCATTGCAGGAGAAGGATTGCAAAGTAGGTTGAAAGGTATGGGGCTTCCTTTGCGAATAAAACCCATCAAAGAATTGCCTGATGGCAACAATGAGAATGAAATATGGGAGATTTTTTCTCGGGTGTATGAAGAACTGCTCGATGGAGATGAGGTGTACTTCGACTTAACGCATGGTTTCCGCTATCTTCCTATGCTCGCATTGGTTCTTGGTAACTATGCTAAATTCTTGAAAAGAATAACAGTTAGGCATTTGTCTTATGGTAACTTTGAAGGCAGAAATACGGACACAAACGAGGCACAAATTATCGATCTTATGCCTCTCACGAATCTGCAAGATTGGACATTTGCTGCTGCATCCTTCTTGGAAAATGGAAACGTGTCTCCGTTGGCTAAATTGTCAGAAAGTACATACCTTCCACTGTTAAAAGCCAGCAAAGGACATGACGAGAGCGCTAAAGCATTGCGCAATTTCACTGAAAGTCTAAAAGAGTGCGTTGAGGATTTTCAAACATGCAGAGGGCTCAACATCGAACGTGGCAAAAACATCAACTCGCTTAAAGATTCTATCAAACAGGTTGAAGAAAACGTGATAATTCCTCTAAAGCCTGTAGTTAAGCAGATAGATTCTGCCATAGAGCCTTTTGACCCAAAGGAAAATATAGACAACGGATTCCATGCAGCTCAATGGTGTCTTGACAATGGGTTATATCAGCAGGCAGCTACTATACTGCAGGAGAATGTAGTGTCTTTCTTTTCGGATAGACATGACATCGCTATTGATGATGAAAAAGGACGACATTTGATAAACAGCGCATTCGCAATTCTCTTCAACAATTTACAAGAAGACGAAGAGGAATGGCAGGTTGCAGATGAAGACAAAGATAAGATAAGGGAGATCTTATCCGACGAACTAATTCGCAATAAAGACGTGTTCAACACATTCAACAACCTGTCAGAGGTTCGCAATGACATAAACCACTCAGGAATGCGTAGCACCCGTTTGCCTTTGTCTGCAAAGAAGATCAGGTCAAATATAGATAAATGTGTAACATTGTTCAATAGTTTATTAATAAGCAACTATGTTCATTAACCTAACCAACCACCCATCCGCAAAATGGGGAGAAGAGCAAATAAAGGCTGCCTTGCAGTACGGTGAGATTGAAGACGTGTCTTTTCCTATGGTACAGTCAAATGCAACGCATGAGGAAATACAAGCGTTGGCAGAAGACATGCACCAATCTATAGTGGGAAAGCATTGCAACAACATTGCTGCCGTCCACATCATGGGCGAGTTCACACTTTGCTACGCTTTAATCCAACTGTTCAAGGCTGATGGTATCAAGTGTATAGCTTCAACTACAGAGAGAATCGTGACTGACAATCCTGACGGCACAAAAACGTCATCATTCAAATTTGTGCAATTTAGAGAGTATTAGATTATGTCAACAAATAACAGCATCACACTCACGGCATCGCAGCAGTTCGCCTTCGACAAACTGAAAGCGTTTGTGAACTCTACAGACAAAGTGTTTATCTTGAAAGGCTATGCAGGTACAGGTAAGACAACACTGATGCGCACCTTCATTTCAGAACTTGACAAGAAGGAAAAGATGTACCAGCTGTTGGCCTCTACAGGTAGAGCTGCCAAGATTTTGTCGAATGCCACTGGCACTAAGGCTGTCACTGTGCATAGTATGATATACAAATTCACCGACTTGAATCAGGATATCGAGAAAGAGGAGACTATAAAAAAAGCTACAGGTGTTGATTCGTCGGGACAGTTATTCCTCAATTTTGATTTGGTGCCAAAGGCTTCCAATTCGCCGGAATGCATCTACCTGATTGATGAAGCCTCGATGATTTCTGATGTGAAGGATAAGAATCCCACCCAGGCGCAGTTCGGTTCCGGATGTCTTTTGCGTGATTTGCTTGCATACGACACCAACGGCAAGTTTGTGTTTATTGGAGACAAGTGTCAATTACCACCTGTGATTCAAAAGAATTCGCCTGCATTGTCTGTAAGCTATTTCAAGGAAGTGTATGGCATAGTTGCAAAGGAGGCGGAACTGACGGAGATTGTAAGGCAGTCTTCAGGCAATGATATTGTGCAGTCAACAAAGAAGATACGTGATTTGTACTTCAATCCTCCAGCTTATAAATGTGCAAAATTCCCACTACTGGGCTATAAGAATATACATCTGCTTAATTCCACTGCGGAGTTGTATAAGATGTATCTTAACGATGTTAAGGAGCATGGCTATAAGAATGCCACTTTGCTTTGCCTGTCCAATAGGCAATGTAATGACCTAACATCGATTATACGCCCTTCGCTCAATATTTATGGGTCAACACTTACAAAAGGTGATCTGCTTCTGGTAACTCAGAATAATTATATCTCTGGACTTATGAATGGGGATATGGTTGTTGTTGAAAATGTTGGTTCTGTAGAGAAACGAGCTGACTTAACATTTATGAAAGTAGAGGTGAGAGAGTTGTTTACAAACAAGGTCTTTTCGCAATTTTTGATTGCAGATGTTTTGTATAGCCAACAGACTAATATCACGCAGAGTCAGCAGAAGGAACTATTTGTGGATTTCTATTATCGAATGAAAAGCAGAGGCATAAAGCAAGGTTCAAAAGCGTTTAACGATGAGATGCTTAGGGATGAATACCTGAATGCAATTCGTGCTGTTTACGGCTATGCTCTCACTTGTCATAAAGCACAAGGGGGCGAATGGAATAGAGTTTATATGGATGTGCCACGTGCTCTGCCGTATATGGATAAGCCATATGTGTACCAATGGATGTACACAGCGATGACTCGGGCAAGTCAGGATTTATATATGGTAAAAGATTATTGGGTTATGTGATATTGACGTTTGGGATAGTTCGATTATTGAATGTAACAGATTGTTAATGCCATTCGTTACGAATTATGAGGTATCCCAAATAGATAGTTGATAAATGGGTTTCGTTGACGTGGAGATGTGCGCAAGACGTTAGTGTGTTTTCTTAGTTTGAATAAATTTAAATTGAATTAGATCGTGAAAGGTGGTTTTCACGATCTTTTTTTGTGTTATGGGGTTGGGAGATTGACGCTTAGAGTAGTCTTTTTGCCATGGAATTACGTATAAATTTTCACAAACAAGCTATTTTTATTTTTTCAGTTTGTGAGCGCGACAGAGCGCGACAGAACGGACATTGATGGGTGCGAGGTGTCGTAACTTTGCAATACGAAAATTAGAAACGCGTACCGCTTCGCGACAGACGCTATTTTCGTATTGCGAGAGAGTTGCAATGTCGAAAATTAGAAACGCATTTAGTAGTGCGATGGCTTCGCGACAGACGCTTTCTTGGTTCGTAAATCTTAAATCTTAAATCTTAATTCTTAATTCTTAATTCTTAATTCTTAATTCTTAATTCTTAATTCTTAATTCATAATTCTTAATTCTTAATTTAATTTACATGACTCGTGGTGAAAGAAACAACAATCCGCTGAACATAAGGCGTTCGGCAAAGACACGGTGGATGGGGCAGTGTAAAATGCAGCGTGACCGTGAGTTTGTGCAGTTTATAAGTAGGCTGTTTGGCTACAGGGCTGCGTTCCGCATTCTGCGCACATATATCAATTCTTACGGACTCAGAACCCTGAGGCAGCTGATAGGCAGATGGGCTCCACCGGAAGACGGCAACGACACGGAGTCGTATGTGGCTCAGGTGAGCAGAAGGAGCGGAGTGGATGCTGCACGTCAGCTCTCCTTCGGTGACAAGGATGCCCTGGTGGATATCGTCGTTGCCATGGCATGGGTGGAGAGTGTCGTTGATGAGGATAGGGACTTGGTTGAACGTGCATATTATCTGGCATGACGGGCGGCTTATGAGGATAGTGATAGAAAGATATTACGGTGATAACTTCATCACCATGAGTCGCCTGTCGTCAGGTGATTTTGTCTGCGAGGCTCGTGAAGTGGCATTTAAGGACTACGACAAGGTTTTTGACGGCTGTTCAAAGTATTGTCTGCCTGTGGGAGTGTTCAGATGCAATCTCCGCTCGACGCCCTTGTCGCCAATGACAATATCCATTGCTGATGCTGCTGGGCATAAGGGATGCAAGATAGGGTGGAACGATGCGGTGCCGTGTGTCTTGAATATGGTGCTGCTGGGAATGTGTGATGATGACAGCGGTCGGCTTGTGCGCCAGCGTGAGACATTCAAGGAGTTTGAGGCTCTGATCCGTGATGCATGGGTGAGAGGCGAGAGCTTTGAGGTGGAGGTGAGAAATGCCATTGAAATGGAAACGAATATTGACTGAAAGATCGCTGTTCTTCTCTGCCGTAGTGCGGCTGTCAATCCGGATGGCAAGCTGCAGGACAGCAAGACAGGAAACTATGCGATACTATTATTAACTATAAATTTATTAACTACTAAAAATTACTTAAACTATGGGAATTATTGTTCGTAAAGTAAAGACAACTCTTTCATTCAAGGATGAGAAGCCAGAAGTGTACAAAGTGTCACAGGTGTCATACCTTCCAGTGGGTTACGACATGCTCGTGCAGGAGTGTTCTGAGGCTTGCGGTGTGAATCCAAGTCAGACGCGCGCCGTTGTTGAGGCTCTCATCAATCGTATGCTGCTCATGATGAAGATGGGTCATGCTGTTCGTCTTGGTTCGTTCGGCACCTTCAAGACACAGCTCAAGGTGAAGACTGTAGCCACAAGTGACGATGCTACGGTGGGCACCATCCAGAAGAAGCGTGTGCAGTTCATCCCAGGCAAGGGCTTCCGTGATATGCTCAGCAGCCTCGAGGTAAAAGTGGCAGGCGACAGTCTTAACGAAAAGTAGCGGAGGGCGTGAGCATGACTATTGTTGACAGCAAGAAGTCCAACTGGACAATCTGGGTGCAGGTAGTGCTTACTGTTCTAACAGCTGTTGCCTCTGCTCTTGGCATCACGAGCTGTATGGGCGTGCGATTGATTTAAGTATCCTTTAATACAATTCTGTAGATTGGGCTCCTCGGTCAGGCAAGGTCGGGGAGCCTTTTCTGTTGATAGAGTGGTGGGAAGGCTGCTTGGAATGTTGATTGTTAAGCAAAAAACACAGTTTAGTAATGGTAAAAAAATAACTTCCTAAAGTTTCTTGAGCAATCAATATCAACAGCTTTGACTTGTCTTTTTGGCTCTTTTGCCCCTTTCCCCCCCCCTTGCGCTTAGCTTCTGCAAGTTCGGCTTCCTATCGTTGCCTCCTTCCAGAAGAGCGCTGCGCCCCGACATTGCTTCCGAAACATTTAGTTTCGTAATTATGTCGTCGGTCATGATGCCCGCATCACTCCCTCTTCTTTAGGACAAAATATCCTAAAAATACAAGCCAAATCTTCTTAAGTTATATTTTTCACCATTACTTACTGTTCAAATTTTGTTTGGTAGAGATATAAATGTTATCTTTGTGCTGTGAACAAGTTTTACTCTCTTGCGAGCAGCTAAGAATAAAGTTGGTCACAACATTTGAAAACTCACAATAAAAAATCAGGAAAATGAAGATAAAGAGATATGTTACCGCTGCTCTTCTTGCAGCAATAAGTGTGCTGTCGTATTCCAAGACATTGACAGTGTCGGTGAGAGTGGACAACCCTTCGGGCATGGCAAAAGCCAGTGAGCCAGTGGTTGTGAAACTCAAAGATGTGAAGAAACTCGACTTTGACGTGCTGTCGGCAACAGTGAAGGCTGGTGGCAGAGATGTGGCAAGTCAGCTTGACGACATGGACGGCGACTTCGTCAACGACGAGCTCTTCTTTCTTGCAGATATCGGTGCTGGTGAAACGGTGACGTACGACGTAGAGCTTTCGGACGAGGCAGTCGGGACGAGTGCCGTGCCTCGTGTGTACACCGCCTTTCAGCTCCGTGACAAGAAAGATTTGTACCCTGACGTACTGAAGGTGGAGGCTCCGGGAAGCACCAATGTGTTTAACGACATATATATGCACGGCATAACTGTGGAGTCGGAACTTGCTGGCTACAGGATATACTTCGACGAGAGGCAGAATGTGGACCTCTACGGCAAGAAGAAGCGTCGCCTCGAACTTGCAGAGACACAGTTTTATACTACTGCAGAACAGCTTGCCCAGGACTATGGCACAGACGTGCTGTGGGCTGGCAAGGCAATAGGCTGCGGTTCGTTTAAGATGGTGCGCAACCAGCAGCCTTCGAACTGGGACTGCGTGAAAGTGCGCGGACAGCGTGTCGTGACAACCGGTGCTCTGCGCACTGTTGTAGAGGTGTATGACCTCGGCATACCAGTGAGCGAGGTGCCGGGAGCTGTAGCAAAGCAGGGGGCGCGCTTTGATGTGCATCAGTATTACAGTCTGTATGCCGGACACCGAGACCTGCAGGTTGATGTGCAGTTCTCCAAAAACCTCAAAGGCGGCGTGTTCTGTACTGGTGTGCAGAAAGTAGGAGTGACGGCAGACGAAAAGACACGCATGGGGCATAAGTCAAAAGGCGTGATTCGCAAAAATGGCATTGCTGCATCGTGGGGCTGCGACTATCCCGACATGGGCAAGAAGCAGCTGTGGGCACCTGAGCCTATAGGACTTGCTGTGTATGTGCCAAAGAAATATGTGGAGGGCTCGAACGAAGACGACCTCAACTATGTGTACTTCGTAAGTCCCGACAAGAGCGGGCAGCTGCATTACTGGCTGAGCTTCTGCGCCGACAAGGAAGAAGGCGGCTATCACTCGTCTAACGAATGGTTTGACTCGCTTGACGCATGGAAAGACGGCGTGTCTCAGCCTGTGAAGGTGACAGTGAAGTGATGCTGGGCGCTCGTAATCTCGAAAGCCGTGCTGTCTGGCTGTTGTTGCTATGTGTAGGCGAAAAAATAGTCGGCAGAGATTTTTTGTGTGAATAATTTTGTTAGTTATCTTATTTTCAATTATCTTTGCCGTCAAAATTAGCCTACATTATTCATGGAGAGTAAGTAATGGTAAAAAATAACTTCCTAAAGTTTCTTGAGTTATTATTTCGCCATTACTAAAAGTGTGGGAGTGTCGTCTGATAACTCCTGAGAAGGTGTTGACAACTCCCGTTAAGTCTGTGAATAATCTGAGTTAGAGTGTGTAAAAATTGAACATCATAAAAAATTGGAGGACATAGATGACATTCGTAAAGCATAATATTAGATATTACATCTTTAAATTAAAATATCTGGTTGCGTTTCTTGTGTTTGCTTGCGCAATCAGTTTCATAGGTGAGACAAGTCTCATCAACCGCATCTCGCAGCAGCAGGAGATTGCGCATCTCAAGGCGGAGATTGATGAATACGACAGGAAGTTTGAGGCAGACAGAAAGACTCTCAATAGTCTCAAGCATGACGAAGATGCGGTGAAGGAGGTTGCTCGCGAGAAATATTATATGAAAACAGACAACGAGGACATCTTCATCATTGAAGACGACTTGGAATAATATGGTTGTGCAGCGGCAGAGGCGTTGCTAAAGCTGGCGTGCTGTTGCGCAGGGTAAAGATTGATTTATGGGTAAAGAAAAAATCTTAGGTTACATAGAGGTAAGCGCACTTGTTATAGTGCTGATAAGCTCCGCACTCTGGGCGCTTCCAAACATGCACTTCACCGCAGGACTGGTGATGGCGGCAGGAACTCTGGCGCTCATGGCGGGACGTTTCCTGCAGAAGCCTTTTTATGAGAAATATCCGCATCATGATCCCAAAGAGCTGACGCTGCGCCGACTCTACCATCAGCGTGTGTTTGGCGCTGTTGGACTGATTCTCGCCACAGCTTTGATGCTCACGCCTCAGGGGTTCTACTTCGGAGTGTATGTGGCGCCAGCCTCATGGATTATACCGTTTGTGTTCTTTGTGATAGTCGAAGTGTACACTGCATTTCGCATTTCAGCGGTTGATAATGCATAAATAAAGATAAAAATGCACCGTTGAGGCGATTATTTCCCATTTCGATGCTATCACTTGAAATTAAAGTGCTACATTTGCAAACGTAATTTTGGAATAAATAAAAATTATACAAACAGATAAAGGGTGTAAGCAAAGCAGATGACTCCCATGCAGAAGAAGCATAAATGGCAGAACTACAGGATGAGAGAATGACCGAAAACACCCGTTATGAAATAAAATTGAGAATAATGCGTCTGGGTGACGCTGCATTTGAGAACTAACATTATAAGAAGAAAATATACATAAGATATGGAACTTGACGCACTTACGGCTGTATCGCCTATTGACGGTCGTTATCATGGCAAGACAAAAGATCTCGCCAACTATTTTTCAGAATACGCACTTGTTAAGTATCGTGTTAGAGTGGAGATTGAGTATTTCATCACTCTTTGCGAACTTCCTCTTCCGCAGCTTGCGAATTTCGACAAGTCGCTCTTTGAGAGATTGCGCGATATTTACCGCAATTTCACAGAGGAGAATGCGCAGCGTGTGAAAGACATTGAAAAAGTAACAAACCACGATGTAAAGGCTGTTGAGTACTTCATCAAGGAGGAACTCGACAAAATAGGCAACTTCGAAGAATACAAGGAGTTCATCCACTTCGGACTTACTTCACAAGATATAAACAACACTTCTGTGCCTCTCAGCATCAAGGACGCCCTCAACGAGGTGTTCTACCCTCAGGTTGAAGAGCTTATCGCTCAGCTTCAGGAGTATGCTGACGAGTGGAAGAACGTGTCAATGCTCGCTAAGACTCATGGTCAGCCAGCATCTCCAACTCGCTTGGGCAAGGAGGTGATGGTGTATGTGTACCGTCTTACAGAGCAGCTCAGCCAGCTGAAGGCTTGCAAGATCACTGCTAAGTTTGGCGGCGCAACAGGCAACTACAACGCTCACAATGTGGCTTACCCTTCATACGACTGGAAGGCATTTGGTAATAAGTTCGTGAGCGAGAAGCTTGGACTGGAGCGTGAGCAGTGGACAACACAGATCAGCAATTATGATAATCTTGGCGCTATCTTCGACGCAATGAAGCGCATCAACACAATCATCATCGACCTCGACCGTGACTTCTGGATGTATGTCTCTATGGAGTATTTCAAGCAGAAGATCAAGGCTGGCGAGGTTGGTTCATCAGCTATGCCTCATAAGGTAAACCCTATTGACTTCGAGAACTCAGAAGGCAATCTCGGCATGGCAAACGCTATTCTCGCATTCCTCAGCCAGAAGCTTCCTGTAAGCCGCCTGCAGCGTGACCTCACAGACTCTACTGTGCTCAGAAACGTAGGCGTGCCAATGGGACACATGGTGATTTCTATCCAGTCAACACTCAAGGGACTCCGCAAGCTTCTTCTCAACGAAGCTGCCATAAACCGCGATCTCGACAACTGCTGGGCTGTATGTGCTGAGGGTATCCAGACTATTCTCCGTCGTGAGGCTTACCCACATCCATACGAGGCTCTCAAGGCTCTCACACGCACAAACGCAGCTATCACAGCAGAGAGCATCAGCACGTTCATCGATGGACTTGATGTGCCAGAGAGCGTGAAGGCAGAGCTTCGTGCAATAACTCCTCATACTTACACAGGAGTGTAGCCGCTGCTTGGTGTTGCTGTTGATGAGAAGATTGTCGGCATAGCAGCAGGGCTGCTTATCCTGGCAATGCAAGGTGTGGTCTTGCAGAAGAAAAAACAATATGTAAATCACATTGCTAAAAAGCATTATATATTTACAAACTTATTATTTAGGATTTTTAATTATTTAGATTTAAGATTATGTCTGAAATTGACGAATGGCAGGGCAATGCACCTGCATCAGAAGGTTCATCTGAAAACAGCGGTAACCGTGATGGCTATCGTCCATCATTCAACCGTGAAAACAATTATGGTGGTCGCCAATCAAATTACAGTCGCGGCGATCGTCCACAGCGTCCACGCTTCAACCGTAACGAGCGTGTAGCTTACAGTTCAAATGGAACACAGAACGAGCGTGGTTTCCGTCCAGCAGGTTTTGGCGGACTTTCATCAGAAGAGGGAGGTCAGCAGCGTGGCGGTTATCAGCAGCGTCCTTCATATAATAATGGTCGTCAGGGCGGCTATCAGCAGCGTGGTGGTTACCAGCAGGGTGGCTATCAGCAGCGTGGTGGCTATCAGCAGCGTGGCGACGAGCAGCAAGATGGTTATCAGCAGCAGGGCGGTTATCAGCAGGGTGGCCGTGGCGGTTATCAGCAGGGTGGCCGTGGCGGTTATCAGCAGG
>JAKSLL010000062.1 GCA_024401215.1 Bacteroidaceae bacterium | reverse complement strand
TTAACTCCCCTTTAACTCCCCTTTAACTCCCCTTTTACATCCCTTTAACTCCCCAATAAGTTAAAGCGAAACTTGTAAAAATAATATTGATTTCCTACTTATGATTATACTTATTACTATATTAGCATATTTCGCAATCCTTCTTCTCATCTCTCATTTTGTGGGGAGAAAGAGCAGTAATGACACGTTTTTCAGGGGTGACAGGCAGTCGCCTTGGCCGCTTGTGGCTTTCGGCATGATAGGTGCGAGCATAAGCGGACTCACCTTCATTGGTGTGCCTGGATGGGTGATGGGTATAGACATGACCTACATGCAGATGTGCTTCGGCTTCTTTGTGGGTTATCTTATTGTTGCCTTTGTGCTTCTGCCTGTCTATTACAAGCTCAACCTTACATCTATCTACACATACCTTGAGCGACGTTTTGGTTCAACAAGCTACAAGACTGGTTCTTCGTTTTTTATCCTTTCCAAGCTGCTTGGCTCAGCGGCGAAATTCTATGTGGTGTGCCAGATACTGCAGACTTGTGTTGCCGATTCATTTGGAATACCATACGCGGCTACGGTTGTCATCACCCTGCTCCTCATCTGGCTGTACACTCGCAGGAGCGGCATACGAGCCCTCGTATGGACTGACTCTCTTCAGACATTATGCCTGATTGTAGCTCTTGTCTTGATTCTCATAAAGGTGGCAGATATGCTTGGCATGTCTTTTGGCGAGGCTATGACAGTGGCATGGAATGATCCGCATTCGCGTATGTTTGAGTTTGGTGACTTTGCTTCCAAGCAGAACTTCTGGAAGCAGTTCCTGTCGGGCATATTCGTTGTCATTGTTATGACTGGTCTTGACCAGGACATGATGCAGAAGAATCTCACCTGCAAGAATCTCCGTTCTGCGCAGAAAGATATGTGCTCATACGGCGTTCTATTCGCTCCTGTCAACTATCTTTTCCTTGTGCTGGGAATCCTTCTCGTGCTGCTGTATCAGAAACTTGGCATGCCGCTGCCAGATAAGGGCGATGCTCTGCTTTCAAATATTGTGCTTGATGGCACACTTGGCACAGCCTGTGTGATATTTTTCACTATCGGCGTCATAGCAAGCGCATTCTCATCAGCCGACAGTGCGATGACGGCTCTCACAACAAGTTTCTGTATTGATATTCTGGGAAAAGAAAAAGATGAACGCACACGAAAGGTGGTTCATCTTATCATGCTTGTAGCTTTTGTCATTGTCACTCTTGCCTTCAATGCCATAGGGTCGGGAAGTGTCATGGACCTTATCTACACCCTTGTGTCATATACTTACGGACCGCTTCTCGGTCTTTTTGCTTTTGGCTTGTTCACTAAGATGCAGCCAAAAGAGAAGGCTGTGCCTTATATCGCAATAGCATCACCTGTGATATGCTACGTCATCGATTATGTGGTATTGCAGACAACGGGTTATAAGTTCGGATATGAAATGCTGATGTTTAACGGCTTTTTGACTTTCCTCGGCCTCTTCTTATCGTCACGCCATGCTCGCTGAGCGTTTTCTTTATCTGCATGGCGAGGTGATAGGCGAGGTTCACAGGAACAGCATTCCCTATCATCTTGTAGCCATAATTCAAGTCTTTGTATATGAACTTATAATCGTCGGGGAAGGTTTGCAGTCTGGCAACCTCTCTGACGCTAAGTCTTCGGTATAGATGCTCTTTCCCTGGCACGAAAGTGCTGTAGCGCTTCTCCCTTGTGTTGTTGCCTGGAAGCATCTTCGGTGCTTGTGGGTGCAGCTGGCAATGGCGACCGCTGGCTTGCACGGTGAATGCAGGCTCGTCCCAGTCTCTCACACGGTTGCCCCATAGGAAGAATGTTGAGAACCCTCCGATGAAATACTCGTGATTGGGGATGGCAAGTTCTCCGTTTGTCTTGTTTTTCTCTGTAGGCGCAGGTATGGCGCTGTCTTGCAGGTCCCAGATAGCGTCTCGCAGCGTGGGCTTGTATTCAAGCGGGGCTGGGAACAGGAAATCGTCTATCCCTGTGTCTTTTCTGAATCCCACATAGAAGCACCTGTATCTGTCTTCCGGCACTCCGTAGTCGTTGGCGTTGAGCAGCTGCAGCTTGACGTTATAACCCACCTTGTCAAACTCGTTAAGAAAGGTCTCGACAGCGTCTTTGTGCGTTGGCGAGAGCATACCTCTCACATTCTCTGCAACGAAGAACATCGGCTGCAGGTCTTTGAGTATTCGTATGTATTCATAGAAAAGCTGTCCACGGTCGTCTTCTATGCCTCTGCTCATGCCGGCGATGCTCCATGACTGACATGGTGGACCTCCGATTATTCCGATGATATTTTTGGGGAAAGCTGTCGATTTGACTTGTCTTATGTCGCCTTCAATGAGTTTGACATCAGGATGATTGGCTCTGTATGTCGGACATATCTTCTTGTCGTATTCGTTGGCGGCAATAGTGTCAAAGCCGGCTTTCTTGAAGCCGAGGTCAAACCCTCCTGCACCGCAGAATAATGAAATAATCCTATTTGTCATGCTATGAAGTATATGTTTTAAGTAGGTGATCAAAATTAGTTTTATAATAGATATACTCTATTTTGATGCAGATTACTATCTTCAGCAGAAGGAGCTATGCGGGCATAGTGACTGAGGATGAAGTAGTAAGGTGCGCAAAAGAGAGTATAGATATTAAGAATACACATACGAGGATGAACATATAAATAATTTTGATTACCTACTTAGAAAAAAGTATTTGCGCGAAAGTTGAATATGCACTCGCAATACTTATTTCTCCAATAGTCGTCGCGCCACCATCTCAACCACATGCACATTGACGGCGTTGCCAAGTGCCATGAACTGCTGTGTCCTGCTCAGTCCTGTAAACTGCAGGCAGTCCATGCTTTGTATTCTTGCTGCCTCCATCGGTGATATGTAACGTCCCCATCTCACATCATGCTCAGAGTATTTTGTGCCGGCAATAGGTATATGCACCCAAGGTATAATAGGTGTGGCTGTTGTGCATAATGTGATGGTAGGCACATAGTTTGTCCTGCGCACTCTCACACCCGATGGGCGCAGCTGAATGACGAAATGGTGGAGGTCGTAGTCGCCTTGGTCTGTTGACCACTCAAAAGACTGCTGTGTGCGTGGGAACTTCATGATTTTCTCCTTCCACGGTTCTATCCAGTCTTTATGACGCTCATAGAACTCACGGTTCTGGCGTGTGAGGATAACCTTCGGCTCAGGCCATACTTTCTGCTCTTTCTTCTGAGCCATGTCGGGCAGACCGCTTATAAGTTCTTCGCGTGTATTGCCTTTCAGAGGGATGCCATAGGCGCCTTTTCTGCCTATCAGCTTTTCGAGAGGCTGGTGCGAAGGTGCTGCGTCCTCAAATTCGTAGTCGGCGCCAAACTCCCATGTCTTCAGACAAAACGAAGGCATTATGCCGTCGCGCTCCACAGTGCGCTGTACAAACTCCTGCCAGAGGTCAAACACCTCGCATATCTGCGGTCTGACAACATGAAGCCCAAAGACATCATTCTCATCTATGACGGTATGCACGTCGCTCTTGGCATCTGTCGCCTTTGGAAACTTGAATCTGTCCAGACAGATGATGTCGGCGTCTCTCCTTTTCCCTACGATATAGAATCGCGGTCTGTGCTGCGGTATGCCGAACTCATGCGGAGAGATGACTTTGGATTTTATGTCATATCCCAGTTCGTCGAGCTTCTGCTGTATGACCTTCCATGTGGCTCCGTTTTCATGCCCTGGCAATGCCGACACATTCTCAAGGAAGATGTATGTGGGTTTGTGGTAGGCGAGCACTCGGCATATCTCGAGAAACATATTGCCTCTTCCTTTCTCGTCCTCAAAACCCTGCTTCTTTCCAGCGAAAGAGAATGGCTGGCATGGGAATCCGCCGCACAGGATGTCATGCTCAGGTATGTCCTCAACCTCAATCTGCGTTATGTCTCCATATATTGGCGTGTCGGGGAAGTTTATCTTATACAGCTTGCGCAGTTTGGTTTTTATCTCCGACGCGAATACGCATTCGTGCCCCAGTCGGCTCAGCGCCAAATGGAATCCGCCAAGTCCGGCAAATAAATCTATGAATCGTAGCTTTTCCAAAACAATCAGTTTTCTTATGATTGAAGATAATCAGATGTTGCGAGAACCGTTGATACTCAGAGACAAGTCAAAGCTGTTATATTAATTGCTCGAGAAACTTTAGGAAGTTATTATTTTACCATTACTAAATCATATACCTGAGTATTTACCGAGAACCTAATAATCTGTCATTCTTTTTCTGCAAGTCGTAACTTGCTAATCACTATTGAGTTGATGGGTGCTTGATGATGCTTGCCTATCTGCATGTGAGATGGTAGCATCCCTGTTTCACCTCATATTTCACATAAATCTTGTTATCTCTTCGGAGGTCGTCGAGCACCTCGCTCAGAATCTGCTTCATCGGTTCGTCCCATCTGAGAAGAGGTGTGCGTGGGTTGTATGTGCCTGTTATCGGCACAAACTTGTTGTAGGCGATGTCAACAGTCGTGCCATAGCAGTGGCAGGAGTTTGTTGTGGCATTGCCGTTGCCTTTTTGAAGGCTCTTCACATCGTCCGTTGTGCGGAGGATGGATGTTATCATAATTTTATGCGGCGGCACACCTTTCACCTGACAGGAGTCGATGAAGTTGATGGCTATGGTGTTGAGCAGATGCTGCGCTTTTGGCACGAGGTAAGGAATGGAGTGTGTGAGATTGTCCACCGAATAATATGGGGAGAAGCCCACATTCACAAGCTTGCGCTGTAGCACGTATCTCTCTGCCTCATCACGATTCTTTGCTGGCTTGATGCCGTTCTTCATTGCAGCCACAATCTGCACATCCTGCACGTCGGGGAAGCATTTGTCGTAACTCCATACTCCGCGGATGCGGTGATATTTCCTTGGGATGCCTTGTGTTTGCGCTGTCTCGTTGTCAGCATTGTCTTCTGAGGTCTCAGCCTCTTCTGTCACCGTTGCGGCAGAATCAGCCTCCTCGGCGTATTTATTTATTACATCTGAGGGCATACAGTCTGCCGACTCGTCGTTGAAGAGGTCTGCTGTCTCGTCATCATCAACAAGAATCATAGACTTGGTGTCTGCCATGGCTAAGCTGCTGTCGTTGCCATCCTCTGTATGCAGCGGGATGTCGATAGAGAAAGCATGCCTTATGACACCGAAAATCCCCATCACGATAAGAAATGTGATGAGAAAGGTCCTCTTCCTGTATTTGTCTTTTGTTTTGCCCTTTTTCTTATTCTTTTTCTTTTCCAATTCTTTCACAAAGCTTAGTTGTTGACCTTCATGTCAAGGTAAGTGTGTGCTATGCCTTCAGGAGGGATAGTCCCGAAGGCATAGACTGACACTGTCTTTCTGCAGCTGTCAATTTCCTTTCTACTGCAGACCTGTCATATAGTAACGTGTAAGAAAATGTTTACCAACAGCACGCTACGAATTGTTATAAGTTATTTTTTACACGTTACATAATCTGTGTAAACCGTTATGCTCTTCCTGAGTTCTCGATGAGAGAAATAAGTTTCTCGTTGAAGTCATTGGCATGCATGAGCTGCTCAACAGAGAGGTGCATCCTGTATCTCCAGTAGTGGCGTGGGTTGGCAGGGATGTTTATTCGCTCTGCTGTTGGGTCAGGGTGGCGCAGGTTCTCGTCCATAGACAGGAGGTCCTGGAGTGAAATCAAGGTGAGGACTGATGAGCAGAAAAGGTGATCTGCCACGATGTCTTCGCACAGCCAACCTGGTGCAGGGTGCGGAGCCTGTCCGTCTTTGAAGAGTGCGTGGTTGTAGAACTTCTGTGCGCGTTCGCCATCTTCGTCCCACCACATACGCAGCGGACTCATGTCGTGTGTTGATATCGTTGCCACCGAACGGTATGGGTTCTCCCACAGATGACCAAATTCGAGAGCAGGCGACTTTGGCATGCTCTGTATTTCGAGTGAGAGGATTTTCAGGTTGTTCATCACCCATGCCACGCAGTCAGGCACCATGCCAAGGTCTTCAGCGCATACGAGCATGCGTGTTGACTGTGTCAGGGCAGGGAGCTTCTTCATAGCCTCTCTGTACCAGAAGTCATTGTGTCTGCGGTAGAAATAGTCGTTGTACAGGCGAGTGAAAGCCTCTTTCTCGTGCTGAGGGAGTGCCTCGTATGCAAAGTCGAGCTGTGCTGAGATGCGAGGGTGATAGACACCAGGGTATTTGTGGTCTTTAACGAACAGCACACATGATGCGAGTGAATACAGGCCGTCACGCAGAGAGATGTTGTCCTCGTCTGGCTTATTCGTGAATGCTGCTTCTATCTTGCGCTGAGTGTCATATTCTTCCTTCAGTTTGTATCTGCCGTCGCCAAGAGCGTCGAGGAACACCGTCTTCACATAGTCTGCTCTGTAGCCGAACAGGCGTTCGAGAGTCCAGTCGGCGATGTAAGGCTGAGTCATGAAATCTGCATCGAAATGCATGCCGTAGCTCTCTATCTCGTTGACACTCATTGGCATTGATGGTGAGAACTGACCGAGAAGTCCATGTACTGAATGTGTTGGAATTTCCCAGATGCGGAAGAATCCGAGTACATGGTCGATGCGGTAGGCGTCAAAATACTCAGCCATCTTCTGGAAGCGTCGTATCCACCACTGGTAGCCGTCCTGCTCCATTGCTTCCCAGTTGTATGTTGGGAATCCCCAGTTCTGACCATTCACGGAGAAGTCGTCTGGTGGCGCTCCTGCCTGTCCATCAAGGTTGAAGTATTTTGGTTCTGCCCATGCCTCCACACTTGTGCGGCTGATGCCGATAGGGATGTCGCCCTTCATTATCACTCCGTTCTTTCGTGCTGTGTTGCGCACATCCACGAGCTGCTTGTGAAGCTCGTGCTGTATGTAGTAGTAGAGGGCTATCTTGCTGTAGTTCTTGCTGCTCTCGCTTGTCAGCGCATTGATTTCGTTTTTGTTGTAAACGCTGTATTTAGGCCAGTTCTGGAATACAGGCGTGCCATATTCGTCTCTCAGGAAAGAGAAGGCGGCATAAGGTACGAGCCAGTCCTTGTTGTCTTCGAAGAACGCCTTGAAATCAGCAGATGCAAGTGCTGTGTCTTTCTCCTGCTCGAACACCATGCGCAGATAGTCCATCTTAGTAGCGATAACCTTCTCGTAGTCTATCTGTGGCAGAGCGTTGAGTTCCTGCTGCTTGATGAGGAACTTCTCCATCTGCAGCCTGTCTTTGAGTGCTGGCAGCGCATTGATGTCGCAGTACAGAGGACTGAACGCATAGATGGAGATGGAGTTGTAAGGGTATGAGTCCTGCCATGTGCCGCTCATCATGGTGTCGTTGATTGGCAGTATCTGTATAGCGTGCATCTTAGTCTTCACCGCCCATGCTATGAGGGCTTTGAGGTCGCCGAAGTCTCCCACGCCGTAGCTTCTGTTGGTGCGTATTGAGAACACAGGGATGACGACTCCCGCAGCTTTCCAGCAGATGCCTGGGAATGATGGTGCGCTGTCTGTCTTCACCCACATCTGCTTTGGCAGCAGCTTTGGTGAGCGCAGGCGGCGGTTGACTCCGTCCTCCCAGCGGAGGATGTTGTTGTCGCCGTCAACAATGACATATTTGTATTCAGCAACATCAAAAAGCAGTTCTGAGTCGATGTTCACTGCCCATTCCTGCAGGTTTATGAGTTCCATCCTTTTCGGCTTCTTCCATTCGCCGAGCTGAAGCGAGCTGCCGCATATAGCAAGATACTCACCCTTCTTGAGTCTTGGTTCAACAACACGAAGCTGAAGGGTGGAGGAGTAGAGTGTTGCTGTTGCAGAGTGTCCGTCTTGCTGCACACCGACACATTCTGTGTATGCTGAAGAGAACAGAGGGGAGTTGTCGGGTATTGGTCTCCACTGGTCTGTAAGAATATAGCTTGTTGTCACTCCGTCGAACATGACTCTGTGAGGGGCGACTTCCCATTCTGTCCATACGAGCGTGTTGTAAGAATACATGGCGTATTTGTATTCTATGCCGCTGACACCTGTGTTCTGAAGTATAATCTCTCCTTCCCACACATTGCCGTCGTATGTGTCAAGTTTATATTCTTTTGATGCCTTCTTCTGTCCGTCGGCGCTTACCCTGGTCACTTGGACACGCAGTTCCTCGCCCCATTGTGTATGGTAATCTATGTTAAAACGAATCTTCATGTTTAGTCAAAAGATATTTTCTTGTTAATTAGTCTTGTTAATTTGTTTACAAAGATAAGCATTCTTTTTCTCTCGTCAAAAGAAAAAGGAGGAAAAATACAAGATAAAGTGCAGCCTCTTTAAAGCTCTGCCTTCATGTCTGCCGAAACGTCCTGTTTCAGGTGTTTTAATGCTTAATTTTCAGGTGTCGTTAATGCCTATTTTGTGCCCTCAAAACGAGGCGAGCAAACGACGAGATGCTTTAGCTCGTCAGGCATAGATGCTTTAGCTCGTCAAGCATCTGTATCTTGAAGGGCATTGTTTCGCATGGTGATTCGCTGAAGCAAAAAGAGTTTAATAAACGTTGCTTAATCTGCATTATTCATGCAGTAAATGATTCAACTTTAGCAAGTATGCAACTTGCTCGTTTTGAGGAGTTAAAGTGGAGTTAAAGAGGAGTTATCGCTTCGCTCGGAGTTAAAGAGACGTTTGCCATGTCAGACATTTGTCACTTTAACTACCCTTTAACTACACAACAAGTGGAGCGAAACTTGTATATATTAAAACTGATATTACTTCAGCAATTGGAGCTTGTAAAATTCTATAAGTAAGAAAATATAAAGATATGGCAAAGAGATAAAATAGTGAAATTATCAGAGAACTGAGCGAGCAGCTTGGAGACAAGATTGATGGCATGCTCGACACCCTTGTACTCAACGATATGTCAGAGGAAGATTAGATGAATATTCTTTCTACTGCTTTCTCAAATCCAAGAGGAATAATTAAGTCGAATGCAGACCGATACTATAGTTACGACATACCAGACTATGCATGTCTGTTGGCAGAAACCGCTCAACATCACAAATATCTTTCAGGACTTGAAAGATGTGACGCTCCATGTGCCAAAAGGCACGCGCGAAGCGTATATGAAATCAGAAAACTGGAAGGAGCTTAATGTTGTGGAAGATTAGGTGTTTGAAAGACTATGCCACCATCTTTTCCGCAAACATACCCACATGGTGGCATTCCTTCGTGTACCAAATCGACAAGCACAAGTGGCTGATGCTCAATGAAAACATGGCACTTGAAAGTGTCGCCTACGGATAGTTTACTGTTTTTGCTTTCTGTTACCATCCACACATCGTTGCCCGAATATCGTAATGCAATGCTTCGGTTAGGCTTCCACATCACAATCATAGTTTCTCCAGGTTGCAGCCTGTCTGTGGTCATCTGTTTGTGTCCATAGAAGAGGTTGCTTGTCTCTTTTGCATCATCCGAAACATCGCGATTGCAAAAGGTCTCCCAATTTACAAATCCCACATATGCAGCAAGAGCATTGAGAGTTGATATTCTCATCTCTCCGCGAGCCTCATCATCCTTAGCTACATATCCCCAAAAGCGTTTCAAGGTAGAAACGCTTAAAGGCGTATTTGTGCGGTCATAAATTCGTAGCGCCAAAAAATCAAAGTCCTTTGGCGTCTGTATTTTCCTACCCGTCACTTCTTCCACTATGCGACGAATATCATCATATTCTGGCTTGTCTTTTCTCATTTGGTTGCAAAGGTAAGCATATTTTATATCATGGTAATCATCATTTTACATCTTTCGCTCCAAAAGAACCAATTGGAACCAATGCAAATAAAAAAAATCATACTATTTTTGTGCACCTATAAGAAGAAACTAATTAATACTTAATAATAATTATGAAAACATGTAAAATCGTATTTTTTACAGCTGTTAGCGCACTTATATTGAGTGCATGTGATGGCAAAAGCAATGGAAATTCTCTTGCAGAAGGAGCGAGCGGCGACATGGAGGCTTATGTCAATGGTGATGTGAATGCCATTCAGCAGGCACTGCCACAGATTATGGTCATTCCTGCCGACCAGACATTAAAGAACTTCAGCGCCTTGAAAGAAACAACTATCGATGGCAAGCAGTTTATCGTTCGCGACTACAAGAAATATCTTCTTGCCGATGACCGTTTCCCTCGTTTGGCATCGTTTATTCAGGATGCGTTCAACAAGCAGAGCTACCCTCTTGCCGACTTCGAACAGACGCTCAAGCAACTCGATACACAGGCTGCAACAGATATGGCAGAAGGTCTGCAACAGGATGCCAAGACACAGCTCTTGCAGACAGCACAGCCTGACATCATCCTGGAACTGAACTACTACAAGTCATCTTCGCTCACAAGTCACGACTACAAGAACAAGAACGTGAGCTACACGCTTACCGCGCTCGATGCCTACACCAACAAGAGCATCGCCACGGTGACAACAAGCAACATCAAAGGCGAATCAACGACAGAAATCATTCAGAATGACCTTGGAGAGAAGCTTCCTGGCTTAATGAGCGACATTCAGAAATACTTCTCCGACATTCTCACTCGTGGTCGTGAGGTGACTGTACGCATCGTTGTAGATGGCGAGAGCAACGTGAACCTGCAGGATCAGAGCATCGAGGGTGACACCTACAGCGACTGGATTATGGACTTTATAAAGGCAAAGTCTGTTAAGGGTGCCTGCAAGATGCAACGCAACTCGAACAACGAACTATACTTCGTCAATGTACGCATTCCTCTGCTTCAGGAGGATGGAACACAGTATGGAGTATATGACTTCACTCGCGAACTTCAGAAGAATCTTCGCAAGGAACTTGGATTGCAGAGCACAAACAACTCTCAGGGACTTGGCGAAGTGGTATTAACAGTTAAAGGCATCTAAGATATGAAATATACATATTTATATATAATAGCAACAGCGATAGCTCTTTCATCATGTGGTGGAAGTGGTAGTAACGACAAAAACACAGGTACAAAGTTCGCACCAAAAGAACGTACCTCTTCTCTCAGCGATGATGAGCGTGAAGAAGCGATAGCACAGAAGCACAGCGAGTTGGCGCAGGAAATTAACATCGACAGCATCCTCAGCAACCATGGTGTTGCTTTCAGCGTGCTTCCTCCTGCCGTTGACAAGAACATTCCTCAGGCAGCCAGCGACAAACTCGGCACAAAGATGATACAGATTGCCAGCCAGAACGGCATCGGCGGACTCTGTAAGAATCCAGTGCTGGCAATGGTGAGCCGTGTGGATTGCGTTCAGCGCGAACTCACTGGCACAGCACCTCAGAAGGCAATCGTGAAGTATGAGGTTACGATGTACTGCGGCAACTTCATCACAAACGACATCTATGCATCATCTGCTCAGACCATCACGGGTGTGGGTTCTACTTTCGATGATGCTGCGAGCAAAGCCATGAACGAACTGAAGAACACTGCCGACATGCAGAAGATGCTCTCCACTGCCAGCGAGCGTGCCATCAAGTGGTACAGCGCAACAGCCAATGTGCAGAAACTTGTTGACGAAGAAGTTGGCAACCGCAACTATGCTCTTGCCATGGCACTCCTTTCTTCTGTGCCAGAGCAGGCATCTGCAACATACGCATACGCAGAAAAGAAGAACAAGGAGGTCTGTGACATGTTCTTCGAGGAAAAGGCAGCCGAACTGCTTGGTGAACTTGAGGGAGCAATTGCTGCGGCAGGAGAAGATTATAATCCTGGTCTTGGTGCTTACCTGAAGGTGATTCCTGTACGCAGCAGTTCGTATGCTCGTGCAAAGCAGATTTATGATAACTACCTCAGCCATGTTGCCGACGTAAAGAAGGATGAACGCGAAAAGGCTCATCTGCTTGCTATGGAGGAACTTCAGGTCGAGAAGATCAAGGCTCCATACGAGGCAGAGGCAACAATCGCCAAGATCAATGCTGATGCTCGTGTAGGTGTTGCTCAGGCAAAAGCCCAGGAAGCAAAGAATGCCAACACTGGCGGCTTCCTCGGAATGGGTAAGCTTTGGGATGGCACCTTCGGTTTAGCCAACAGACTGTTTGATAATTTAGAAGGAAAAAAGAAGTAACAAACGTAAATCAAAAAGAAAAGAATATGAAAAAGATATATCAGATTATTATGCTTAGTACAATGAGCATTGCACTGGTGGGATGCGCTGCAGATTATCGAAAAGCAGTTAAGGATGGTGACTTTGATACGGCTCACGATGTTCTTGATCAGCTGCATGAGGCTTATACGCAAGAAACTGAAAGATTTAATAATGAAGATTTCGACAAAGCTAAAAATGCTTATTTTGAAGCTTTGAATTATGTATATGAAAATGAAGTCAGAGTTATTGCTTCTCAAGATATGAATAGTGGCGAAAAGATTGCATATTTGATTTCTGAAATACCATTAGATGGAGAAACCCCAGTTCAGGGACTATGTGATTACTATAAGGCTTCTGATGTACTAAATGGTAATTTCTTTCTTGATTATGGCATTGAATGGTATAGATACATCAATTCTGTACAAGCCGTGAATAGAATTTGCGATAAGACAATGAATCTTGCTATATCTCAAAATAACGAGAATCTTGCAAGAGCCGTTATTAATCAATATAAGGATGACATTGAAATATCTTTAGGCTCTGGCAGTGGCGATGTTATTGTGGATAGCATACGTGTAGATGGTAACCACGGATATGTAAAATACACCACCAAATCAAAGGACGCTGCACTGGAGAAGGTTATCAAGAAATTTGGTAATGAATAATCTACAATGACCACTATACCTTATAATATAATAAGAGCAAAGCAGCCAATTCGCAAGGTGTGGGAGTCTGAGGCATCGGACTTCACACCTTGGGTGAGTAATAATATTAAGGAGATTTCCGATGTTGTAGGATTCGAACTCCGTGTACTTGGAGAAGAAGTTTCTGCTATTAACTTTCGTGCAGATATTCTGGCAGAAGTAAAGAAAACTCACGAAAAGGTAATAATAGAAAACATGTTCGGGAAATCCGACCATGACCATATAGGTAAGTGTCTAACATATATGTCTAATCTCGGAGCTAAAATCTGTAT
Source organism: Bacteroidaceae bacterium (assembly GCA_024401215.1). GTDB lineage: Bacteria > Bacteroidota > Bacteroidia > Bacteroidales > Bacteroidaceae > Minthosoma. Next base: position 10,989 of record JAKSLL010000062.1, on the reverse strand, counting down.
ATTAATATGCGAAGAACTTCAAGAAGCTCATAGAAAGACGTATGAGATGCTTAACAAGATAACTCCTTCGGATTATCAATTTTTTGTTATACAATGTTCTGCTTTTATCGTTTCCGATCAACCACTTTATGCTCTCAATCTAATTCTTGAACCTTCTGAAGAAGAAAAAGAAGAGGAGATAGAACAAGAGGTAGAAGAAGCTAAGCGCAATAGGGATTTTTGGAACAAGGTCATAAATAAGCTTTCTATAGACAAGAAGCCTAAAACCGCTTACAGGCGAGGAATAGGAATGAATATCAAAGCACGTGGCTGCGGGCTGAGTTTCTATTTCCATAAGCGTTCATTAGTTCAAACGGTTTCACTTGTTACTTCATCAGGAGAGGAAAGTGCAAAGCAAATAAGAAAATATACCGCTGGGTTAAAAGAAGAATCAGGACGTAAAAACGCGGATTGGATATCTTGGAAAGTAACAAGAGATTGTTCTGCTTTGGATGATTTATACAATGATGAGTCTGTTGAGTGGTTTGCTAAGAAAATCGAAGAATTTTATAAACGATTCAAAGACTTAACTATAAACATGTAAAATCGTTACAAATATGTGAATAATATAAATTATGGACTTAAGAGAAACATTCAAAGGCTTCCGCTACTTCTGGAAAGGATTGGTGGCAGCAAAGCGCGAGATGTGGGTGAGCTTGCAGGTGCTGCTGGTGCTGACATTGGCTTTGTCGGTAATGTTGTATGCTGTAGAGCATGCGGCGCAACCTGAAAATTATAGTAACATTTGGGATTCCATCCTATGGTCGTTCATGAGTTATCTTGGTAATCCTGGCAAGTTTGCTCCTGCTGATCCAATCACTATCGTAGGCCGATTGCTTTGGATTATTATCTCGATGCTGAAGATTGCCATATTTGCTATCCCTGCAGGTCTTGTGGCAAAGGGCTTTCAAGATGCTTTCGCCAAAGAGAAGCGAGAGAAGCAACTGATGTTTATCCGCTCTCGCCTGGAGAAGGCATTCCGTCCTCGCCAGTGCCGCTATACAAAGGAGCGCACGGAGCCACGATTTGTATCGGTGGTGGATATAGAGGCAAAACAACATATAGATCTGAAAGACATTATGGATGCAGTGAACGATGGTGCTAACTATCGTCTTCGCAACCTTGCAACTACGCAGAATACAAGCGAGCATCCTCAGGACAGGCTCGTCGTTGAGCATTTTCCAGTTACTGAAGGTGCGCCTTACGGTTGTAAGATTGACCGCAAGTCGAACATCACGATTGTGGGATCTTCAAATGTTCATGAGGCTGGTATCGGCAACTTTGCCTACTATGTGGCAGAACTGGGCGGCTTCAACTATGTGAGCAAGGAGATGGAGGTGGACGAAGACAATCCTGTCAGCTTCTATGTGGTGGAGAATCCAGATGACGAGGCAAGCAACTGCAAGCGTTTCATCGACGATGTGAAATCGCTGTCTCGTGGCAAGGACAAGTGGGTGATATTCTTCATCAGCGCAAGCGGTGCTGAGGAACCTGCCTACCCAACGCACTTCCACTTCGTCTATGGTGCGAAGAAGGGTGACGAGGGATATGCTGATCCTAACCTCACCATCTGTGATACTCAACGCTTTGATTCCTTCTATCAGCAACTCACTACCCAGTTGCAGTCAGAATTCGGCTATGAGAGCGACCGCCACCGCTATCACACTGGTGCTGGCAAGAAGAACATCGCTCGCCGCATAGGAGGTGGAACGGACACCAATGCATTCACTCTCCGCACTGCCTTTAAGGTTACTGTATGGGATGACCGCAACATAGCCATCGCAAAAACTATAGCAGAAAACATAAAAAGTGGTCTCGGAATTTGAAGTTTCTCATTCTGTTTACTATATTAAAGGCGTAAACTTCAAAACGTTTTGAATTATGAATGAGAGTAATTGAAAGGCAGATAAAAAGTTCACAGATATTATGACTTTAGAAGAAACAAATTTTTAATCATCGATACAAGGCGTGCCAGATGACAAAATAAATCTACAGGGCAGTAGGAAAAGAATTATGAATAATCCAAGTTCTATTTTGAAGAAGCTTCCAGCTGTTGTCGTTACCAGCGAATCATTGGAAGATGAATGTGACAATGGCGAGCTCGATCTCAAGAAAGAGTTCATCGCAGGATGCGACTGTGGTGGTATGGATGCAGAGGAGGAGTTCACCTCTTATGCCGAGGCTATCATCAAGAAGGGCTTTGACTCTGAGGATGAGAATCTGTTCGGAGCACTGACTCTATTGCTATATGCAGAGGACATGGATTGCCTCATGGACAAAGGCATGGAGAGAGAGTCAGAGCTCAAATTCTCTGTAGGCGACACTGTCCTCTTCGAGGGCACATACGAGAACCTCGTAACAGAGTATTCACAGTATCTTTTCAATTAATTTGTACCGTCAAAACAAAGGAGTGATTAGCTGCATAATATAGTTTTTCGCTCCTTTTTTTTGAATTTTCGTTCACATCTCACTATATTAAGGGAGTAAACTCCTAAACAGCTTAGTCATGATGATATTCAGAACAATCATTTCTATCACCGGAAAGGCTTCGCAGGTTAACGCAGTTGAAACATTAATAAGCGAGGTGGGCAAACGAACGGGGATGATGGATAATGAACTGGGATTGTATATTCCATTTCAGGCTGTCATGCAAGTCATCGAGGGAAATAACGACCATGAGGGCAACATCATCTTCTTGGAGCGAGTGGCTAACAGCGAACTCATCCTAAAATGCGAGGAGGAGCCACGTTCGTTGTTTGCATTTGAAGCGGCACTCCAAGAATATTTTGACGTTGAGATTGACGATTATGAGTGGGAAAATAGTTAGTGAACTTTGGCATAAATAGCAATAAACTATGGTGAATTTGCTCCATACAAGGTGGAGCGAGTTGCAGGAAGTGGAATAAAGAAGACCACATGGAACGTACAGCGAATGGTGAACTCATTCTCAAATGCGAGGAGGAACCAAGTTCACTGTTTGTATTGAAATGGGCCTTCAAGACTGTTTTTGTTATTGATGACTGATTACCTGATATATCATAAAAGACGGAATAAGTGTAGGTTATTAGATGGAATAAGTGTGTTGCTTGTTGTGTATTTCTGTAGAATAAGTGTATTTTTATGGTTATATTTTTGCAGAATAAGTGTGTTTTTCTTGCATAATTCATTTGTTTTCATTAACTTTGTACGCAGATATTCAAAGATATAGATATGCTAAAACGAAAGTTTACGGAATACATAGAGAAATTCTTGCGTACGGAACGTGATAAGATTCTTCTGGTGAACGGTGCTAGACAGGTGGGAAAATCGTTTCTCATTAGGTATGTCGGCAAGAAACTATATAAGAATTATGTGGAGATAAACCTCAAGGAAGACAAGGAAACAGACCATGTATTTGCTGACGTTCGTTCCACAGGCGATCTCTATATGCGACTGAGTAATTATGGTGTGAGTCTCGGGAACATACATGACACGCTGATATTTCTGGATGAGATTCAGAGCTATCCGCATCTGATGACGATGCTGAAGTTCCTTCGTCAGGAAGGACGATACCGATTTATTGCCAGTGGATCGCAGTTGGGGGTGGCTTTGTCCGAAACGCCTTCCGTCCCTCTTGGCAGTATAGAGGTCAAGGAGATGTATCCCCTTGACTTCGAGGAATTCCTCTGGGCAATGGGGGTAAGCGAAGAATGGATAGCCGACGCCCGAGAGCATTTTCTCAGACAGGAAGCTTTGCCGGAGTCGTCGCACGAAAACCTGTTGAAGCGTTTTCAGTATTATTTGTTGGTCGGTGGATTGCCTGAGGCTGTCAACTGCTTCCTTGAGGATAGGAACGTGATACGCGTTCGTGCTGCACAACGCAACATCCACGAACTATACAAGATAGACGCATCGCAATATGACGAAGAAAAGAAACTGAAGATACGCCGCATCTACGACCTTGTGCCAAGCAATCTTGAAAACAAAAAGAAGCGCATCATCTATCAGCATATAGAAGACAAGAAAGGCAAGCGTTTTTCTGACTATGCTGATGAGTTCGACTATCTTACTAACTCCGGCATTGCTCTTGAGGTCAAGGCTATCAGCAATCCTCACTTCCCATTAAAGGAGTCCGAATCGAAGAATCTGCTGAAACTGTATCTTAATGACGTGGGACTTCTCACCCAGATACTGTATGGCAACAATGTTAATGCGGTGTTGCAGGATATACGCAGCATCAATCTTGGCACTGTATATGAATCGGCTGTGGCGCAGGAACTTCATGCACATGGTTTCCCGATGTTCTATTATGATAGTAAGAAGATAGGCGAGGTGGATTTCCTTGTTGACGATTTTGACAAACTGACTGTATTGCCGTTGGAGATTAAATCGGGTAAGGACTACACTGTGCATAGTGCGCTTAACAATTTCCTGAGCACTCCGCTTTATAATATCCATCGAGCCATAGTGTTCAGCAATGAAGGGAAGGTGTATGAAAACGAGGGCGTTGTATATATGCCTATTTACTACTGTATGTTCCTGCAACATCCTGACGAGGTAAACGAAGAGGTTATTTTACCAGAACTTGAGCCTTTGTTATAGGATATAGAAAGGAAAATAAAAAAATCATTAGAGAAAATTGAAATTTCGTTCACATCTCACTATATTAAGGGCATAAACTTCAAAACAGCCTTCGATGATGCAGTCAAAGAGTATTTCGGAGTAAAGACAGATTACTATGATTGGAACAATTAACATTTTAGATTTTTATAAACAATGAATCTACTTAAACTATATGACAATTTTAGCCTCTGGCATAACAGGAATGCACAACCTTTCATGTTGTTTGACATAGTTAATGCAACAGAGAATGATCATACACGTTTACTACAGCGTCTGTTAGCATGGACAGATAGGAACGGAAAGAGAATATTCCTGGAGTCATTCCTTGCTGATGTACTGGGACTAAATGCTAATGGCATCACGGACGTTATTATCACTGACCAGCAATCTGCCCTCGGCATTAAAGATGGTGGAAAGGGGATGATAGATCTGTTCATTTCATACAAGGACAGCAAAGGTACGAAGAAGAGCATAATCATTGAGAATAAGATAAATGATGCTTGTGATACAGATAATCAACTGAATCGTTATGTCTATACTCTGATCGAGCCTCAACAGAGTTTTGACGAATGGATTGGTGATCCTGTTTATCTCTGTGCTGGTTATGATGCCAGCGAGAATGTTTATGAGAATATCCGTGTGGTGTATCTTACAAAGGATGGTCAGAAGGAGCCTTCTACCAAGAGTCTGAACGAGGTACTTAAGAATAACCTTGGACAGAGTTATGTTCCTATGAATTATGTAGAGGACATCCTGCCTTGGTTAAAGGAAAACGTTCTGCCGCAATGTCCTTACGATGATAAAGGAATACTCATTGCTGGCATGCAACAATACATCGCATATCTTGAATATCTCCTAAAGCCGGCAGAAGGACTATGGATGCCGTACGAGGAGATAAGAAAGGAGTTCACCTCTTTGACAGACATAGAACTATATGAATGTCTTGGAGAAATTCAGTTGGACGATGCTGTTGATAAAGATTCCGCAACATACAAGGCATTCCTGAAGCAGATAAACATCTTCCGCGAATATATGTTTGATGACTCGGCATCTCTTGCTGACGACTGGACAGTACATGTCACACCATCCTTTATCTGCCTTTACAAAAAAGCATGGCAAACTAACGAGGAACGTAAATACAATGCTCCATCACTAATCTACCTCTGCTCTATGTCACAGTACAAGCAAGGTAAGGGAGCAAACATAGAGTGGAAACTTATCCTTACACATCTGCCTGTTGGTAGTGCTAGAAGAAACCATCCTGAGCAATATACATCCAGACTGTATCGTGCTCTGCGCTCTCTGAACATGTATGATGGCAAGGTCAGAACATCAAACCATGACCGTGATCGTATCTTTGGTGATGCCCGTAGAATTGATGTCAATTTTGATGTAAACGACAAAACACAGAGAGTTTGTTATCTCAACGAATTCATAGATAGCATAACGGCTGAAACCATGGCAATAGATGCAGCGCTAAAAAATATTTAACTTTCGCTTCGTTCAACCCAACCACAACTTAGTCATTATGATATTTAGAACAATCATTTCAATCAGCGGAAAGGCTTCACAAGTTAACGCAGTTGAGACATTAATAAACGAGGTAGGCAAACGAACGGGCATGATGGACAATGAACTGGGATTGTACATTCCTTTTCAATCTGTCATGCGAGTCATCGAAGGAGATAATGACCATGAAGGCAACATCATCTTCATGGAACGTACAGCGAATGAGGAACTAGTTCTAAAATGTGAGGAAGAACCTTGTTCACTATATGCGCTTGAAACTGCACTTCAAGAGTACTTTGAAGTTGAGATTGATTATTACGAATGGGAATAAGATTTAATAATGTGAAAATATGGCTTATATTGCAATAAACTATAGTGAGCTTGCTCCATACAAGGTGGATCGAGTTGCTGGAAGTGGTATAAAGAAGATCACATGGAACAAGATTGCGTCTCAGGACACCAACATGCCTTTCGATGTCTATATCGTACCGGCAGGGGATGGATGGGCTTGGGGAGACTACGTCAGAAGTCGGAAACGTCTGCAACAGTTATTCAACTGCGTCTATCTGCTGTGGGGGCACGATTTTATCTATGCAGGAAAATCCATTGACGGCGACCGCATTCTTGGTCATATTGAATACGACGACGCATCCGACTATGACTATCAGATGCTGTTTGTTCCCAATAACGATAATCCTGCCACGAAGGCATACTGGACAAGCGACTTCATGGCATACTTGGAGTCGGAGTTGATTGACAGAATAAAGGCTAACAATCCATACTGCCAGAATGTGATAGCAGGAAAGAACGTGGAAAAGAGCCAGCGAGACCTGAACCTGAATGCCGACAAGGAGGATTTTGCTGCAAATATAATAGGTCTGATTGTTGAAGTGTTTATGGATATCTCATATTGTGGTTATTTATTACCGGAGGAGAAGAAAACTCAGCCATTAGACAATGATCCAGAAGAAGCTGATCCAGAAAAAGATGATTTAGAAAGATGATTATGAAGAAGCTTTTATACATACACGGTTATAACGGCTCGCCCAATGGAAGTAGCTGTAATTTGTTCCGTAAGTACATACCGCAGGACGAGTGGCAAGTGATAGGTATGGACTACACGGAGAATGATTGTGCTGTTGCCTTGCAACAGATTCGTGAGACCATTGAGAGTGAAGGAATAGACCTTGTGGTTGGTTCTTCTCTTGGTGGCTTCCTTACATTGCTGACCACAGGTATAAAACGCATAGTGATTAATCCATGCTACCTGCCTTCGGTGGAACTGCCAAAGCTCGGTCCACACAACGGTCTGCCAGCACCCTCTAAGGAGATGGTGGCTACTTATGCTGCGTTTGAACCACAACTGAAGACATTCAGTGACGAGGAACGCTTTCTCATAACGGGTTATTTTGCAGAGGAAGACGAATTACTGGGGGACCGCTATCAGGATGTGTTCGAGGAGGATGTACATACATTCTACGATATTCCTGGAGGGCACCATGTTTGTGAGGAGGCGGTTAAGATAATCTGTCGTCCGTTCACTCCAGAATATCAATACTTGAAGGCGGCGCATCATGCCTCATTCAAGAATGAAGAACAGATAAAGGCATCAACACAATGCGGATGCTTCTCCTGCATGCGGATTTTCCCTGCATCCGAAGTGGCGCTCATATCAGAGAGCGACTCAGCACGAACGGCATGGTGCCCTTATTGCGATGTTGATGCAGTCTTGGGCGATGCCTCAGGTTATCCTATCACAAAAGAGTTTTTGAGAAAAATGCATATAGAGTGGTTTGGTGACTAATCATACTTTTTTATTATGGGAAAATATACAGAAAAGCTGTTACGATTTCTTGATGCCTCACCTGTAAACTTCCTTGCAGTGAGGAATGTGTGTGAAGAATTGCAAAAGCATGGTTACATACACTTGGATGCTGGTGAACCATTGAAGGAGTTGCCTGAGAGTGGCAAGTTCTTCATCACGAAGAATGATTCTGCCGTCTTTGCATTCCATATAGGTGAAAGACTTCTTGCAGATGCTGGATTCAGAATGATTGCAGCACATAGCGATTCACCTACATTCCGAGTGAAGCCTAATGCAGAGATGGTGGGCGAGGGTGGTATGGTGCGCTTGAACACAGAGTCTTATGGTGGTTCTTTGCTCAACACTTGGTTTGACCGCCCATTGAGTCTGGCGGGAAGGGTGATACTCCGTTCCGATGACATCATGCAACCTGAGACACGTCTGCTTCACATCAAACGCCCTCTGCTCATCATCCCTAACCTCGCCATACACTTCAACAGGCAGGTGAATGATGGTGTGAAGCTCAACAAGCAGAAGGATATGCTGCCGATACTTGGATATGTAAACGACAGGCTGGAGGCTGACGGTCTTTTGATACGCCTCATCGCCAACGAGCTGCAGGTGGAGAAGGATGCTATCCTTGACTTTGACTTATATCTCTACGACACCACGCCAGCATGCCTTGTTGGGCTGAACGGTGAGTTTGTCTCTTCTGGTCGTTTGGATGACCTGTCTATGGTGCATGCCGGATTAGAGGCTGTTGTTGCCGATGACGAAACTCCAAAGGTGACAAAGGTGCTAGCTGTCTTTGACAATGAGGAGACAGGTTCGGAAACGAAACAAGGGGCGGGAAGCAATTTCTTGACATCTCTCCTTCAGCGCATCGTGATTGCTCAAGGAGGGACTCTTGATGACTATTATCGTAGTGTGGAAAAGGCATTCATGGTGAGTGCAGATAATGCGCATGGACTTCATCCTAACTATACAGAGAAGTATGACCCTACGAATCATGCTCTTCTCGGTTGCGGCCCTGTCATCAAGTTCAATGCAGCACAGAAATATGCCACAGACGCTATTTCGGCAGCAATATTCAGACAGGTATGCGAGAAGGCGGAAGTGCCATGTCAGGAGTTTGTAAATCGCAGCGATGTTGCGGGTGGAAGCACTCTGGGTAATAAACTGATTCCAAACCTCTCTATACGAGGTGTGGACATGGGCAATCCCGTACTTGCCATGCACAGCATTAGGGAACTGGCATCAGTTGATGACCATGAAAACTGCATCAAAGCATTCATAAGGTTCTTCCGATAAGTATCTGTACGACAGAGATTTACTTGTTCGGTTAAGAGAATGGCGAACAAACAAGCGCAGGAAACCACTTGTTTTGCGAGGTGCAAGACAGGTGGGAAAGACAACCCTTGTCAAGCAATTCGGCAAGGAGTTTGACGCATTCATTTCTCTTAACCTTAAGTAATACCAATTGAAGTGAAGGCTGGAACTAATTCCCATTTGAGGTCACTGCATGCCTATGTGGATAATGCCGATCATCAGGTTACGGCAGTACGCTTTTGGAGCGGTGCCTATTCCGTGCAAGACATCACGACTCCTGCACCTAACTCCAAACCATTCCGCCTTGTCAATGTGCCATTCTACTACATTGGGCAGATTGATGAAATCATCCAATCACTCGTCACTCATCACAAGTAGTGCTTAAATGCGTGTAGATTAGAGCGTTGTGGGTGTGATGAGTGCTTTTTGACTCATCACACACTCATCACATCGATAATGCTCAGAATATCAGTTAGCTAACATGCCTTGGTGATGAGTGATGAGTGTTTTAAATTTTTGGACGGTTGAGATGCCTGTGGGGAAATTGCAACGAAATGAAAACTACTCTTCACTCTTCATAAACAAGGAGAAAACTACTGATATTCATGTTCTTAAAAGTATGAAGAGTGTATGAAGAGTTGATTAACACTCTTCATGCCTTCAATAATCTGTTGTTCAGTCATTTATCTGCAAATGATGAAGAGTGAAGAGTTTTTGATAGTGTTCATTTTTTCCTGTAGATGCGGGCGGACTACACTCGCCTTCATTGAACATCAATTAGCGCTCTTCACGTATAAATAGCTCTCTTTACACATGCCCTCAATTTGCATTCGCGGAATCCTTCAGACCGCTTCCTGTGAATACGTGTATTCACGCCGTGTGAATAAAAGTATGCTTGCCGTGTGCATATGAGTATTCACATCGTGTGAATAAAACTTGTTATGCTTTCTTTGTAAGACTACAATTACAGCTTAGGTTTGAAATACTATATTAACCACTCTTTGAAATAATGTGAAAGGAAAGTTTGGAAGTGTGAAGAAAATGCTGTACTTTTGTGTCAAGAAAAATTTTAGGTTGTATGCAAACAGCAACATTTGACGCTAAAAAAAATAATCTTATAGAACTTGTCAGGGCAATCGATAGCGAGAATGTACTTGACAAGATTCTTGACTTCGTTCGTCAGAAAATGAATGATTCCGTTTCTGTATCAAAGGCTAAAAACTATGATATGGATTACGAAGAGGCATCAATGGTTCTTAACGAAACGACAATTGAGGCTCTAAATGAAGCAAAACGCAGGACTGTGTATGAGAATGAGAATTTGTTTTCATCATCAAAGGAAATGTTTAACGCTCTCGATGCTGAATGAAAAAGATTTATCCATCTACGCAGTTCAAGAAAGACTACAAACGCTATCGGAACAATCCAAAGTTGGTTGAGGCTTTGGGGAAAGTCATTGATATGCTGGCGAATGAACAAGTTGTTCCACAAGAAAACAGACCGCATCTGCTCAAAGGAGAGTATAAAGGATGTATGGAATGCCATATAGGTGGAGATTTTTTACTTATATGGGTATCAGGCGATGTGATTGAATTAGTGAGATTGGGGTCACACTCAGAACTATTTAAATAGCCAATCTTTTCCCATAATTTTAGGTAACGATATACTTTTTGGCACAAACGCCATAATGAGCACTACCAAGTAGG
>JAKSLL010000061.1 GCA_024401215.1 Bacteroidaceae bacterium | reverse complement strand
CGCTCCACTCGTTGTGTGGTTAAAGGGTAGTTAAAGTGACAAATGTCTGACATGGCAAACGTCTCTTTAACTCCGAGCGAAGCGATAACTCCTCTTTAACTCCACTTTAACTCCTCAAAACGAGCAAGTTGCAAACTTGCGAAAATTAAACAAATATACTCTATTTTGATATAAGAAGGGCTGGCTCGCATTGAGTTAGCCCTTTTTTGTTGTCAATACATACTACCTGTTGAGCAATTTTTCACTTATTTCACATCATGACGTAAATGCCTTTTTTGTGCCTTAGATACGAGACGATATAAACATCAGATGCTTTAGCTCGTAAAGTATAGATGCTTCGCCTCGTCAAGTATCCACTCTCGAAAAGGCAAAGTCTCTGAAGGTTGTTCCGCACAAATGAAATGCGTTGTATTTTATAGCAATTACAAGTTGCAGAATCAACCATATACATACATCCGTCACTTTAACTTCTCTTTAAATACCCTATAACTCCACAATAAGTGGAGCTTACGAAAATTGTATAAGTTAGTCCAAAGAAAACATATAATACACGATACGGTTAGCAAACAGCAAGAGTTACCGCTTTGATTTCTTATATTCGCATTTATATTTTTTGCGATGCAAATTTTGGTAACTACATTGTAATTCAATAAGATAGAATTTGTTACATTTATATTTTTTTTATAATTTGATTTTTGTATTGTTTTATTTTGTAATTTTGTGTCGTGAAAACTGGCTGTGCGCTAATCTTTGCCGCTTGCCTCTATTTATTGAACAGACATTTTACTAACAATCTTTTATGAAACGGATAATTCTTACTTTTATGATTTTATCAAATCTGCTCGGATGGCTCGGGCTGAAAGCTGCAAATGTGACGGTTGAACATGTGCATCCACTCAACTGGTGGACAGGAATGAACAACACCGAACTGCAGATTCTTCTCCATGGCAAAGGTATTGGCGCATACGATGTTGAACTGAAAGATGCTCAAAGCATCAGCATGAACCAAGTGATAAAGACTGCAAATAAGAATTATATTATAATATATGTGGGAACAAGTGGCGCACCTGCACAGAAGTTCAACATCATTCTTAAAGATGGCAAAAAGAAGGTGGCAACGATACCTTATGAGTTGAAGGAAAGGGAGGCAAGAACTGTCAACTCTTTCGATGCAAGCGATGTTGTCTATCTCCTGATGCCAGACCGTTTTGCTACGGGCACTACTGACAAGCAGAAAAGCGTGATGTACAAGGGAATGAAAGAAAGCACATGGGACAGAACTGTAGATATGGCTCGTCATGGCGGTGACCTTGCTGGCATGACACAGCATCTCGACTATCTGCAAGAGCTTGGAGTTACTGCCGTATGGCCAACGCCGACTCTTGAGAACAACATGGAAGAGCAGAGCTATCACGGGTATGCAATAACAAATTATTACAATACCGACCCTCGTTATGGCACAAATGAAGACTATCGCACATTTGTTAGCGAAGCCCATAAGAAGGGGATAAAGGTGATAAAAGACATTGTCTTCAATCATTGTGGCGATGCTAATTTTCTCTTTGCTGACCGTCCTGCAGATGATTGGTTTAACTTCAACAGCAAATACACGCAGACTGGCTACAAGACTGGCGCAGCAAGCGACTGCCATGCGTCAAAGTTGGACAAAGAACTAACCGTTGACGGATGGTTTACGGAGCACATGCCGGACGTGAACGGAAAAAACAAACTTTTCGCAGACTATCTCATACAGGCTTCTATATGGTGGGTGGAGTATGCTGGCATTGATGGATTCCGTCAGGACACCTACCCTTACAACGACTTTAACTTCATGAAGCGTTGGTGTGAGGAGATAGAGGCACAATACCCTGGATTTAATATTGTTGGTGAAACTTGGATAAATAACAATGTGGGGGTGAGCTACTGGCAGAAAGACAGTAAGCTCGCCGCACCACTCAACAGCCAGCTGAAGACCGTGATGGACTTCCCTCTCATGTATCTTCTTGATAGTGTTGTTGATGAGGAGACCGATGAGTGGGATTACGGATTCGCCAAACTCTATGCTTACCTCTGTCAGGATATGGTATATGCCGATGTCAACCATCTGCTCACATTCCTTGCTAACCACGACACAGACAGATTCCAGCCAACAGCAGAAAAGGCTCAGAACGTGACTCGCTACAAACAGGCGCTCACCCTTCTGCTCACTCTGCGTGGCATCCCACAACTTTATTATGGCGATGAGATTGGCATGTTCGCAAACAAGAGTGTTAATGACGGAGCCCTTCGACAGGATTTCCCTGGAGGATGGGCAGAAGACAAGAATAACGCTTTCACGGAAGAAGGTAGAACAAAATTACAGAAGGAGCATTTCGACTTCACAAAGAGACTCCTCAATTGGCGCAAAGGATGCAAGGCTGTTCATTACGGCAAGCTCACTCATTATGCCATTCGCAACGGATGCTATGTTTACAGCCGTTCGCACGAGGGAAAGACGGTGACAATAATCATCAACGGCACAAGCAAGAACCAGACTCTTGATTTGGGCTGCTACAACGAAGTGTTGCCAGCAAATAAGGCCTACGATGTTATTTCAAATAAAAGCATTGAACTCCGTGAGAAACTTGAAATCTCACCAAGAGGCATCTTCATTTTAGATTTTTGAAATCATAGCATTTGTAGAAAAAAATAGAAAAAAGTTTTATTAATATAAAAAATGATATAAATTTGCAACTTCTCTCGCAAGAGAAAATAGCATCTGTCGGCTCTGCCGGTATGCGTCTCTGATTTTCGATTGCAATGACAATCTAAGAATTTGCAATTTGTGTCTATTGCAAAACTACTAACTAACATGAAAAAAACATTCTTATTTGTGTTTTTGTCTATTGTGACAATATGTGCCAACGCGCAGAAACTGGTGTCGCCAAATGGACAGATGGAAATGAATTTCAGCATTGATGCTGAGGGAAAGCCGACATACGATCTATCTTTCAAGGGTAAGACAGTTGTCGGACAGAGTCATCTTGGATTTCAGCTGAAAGAGGAAAATCCTGACAAAGCAACAGATTTCGACTATAAAACCCGTGCAGAGAGGGAGACGATAGCTCAGAAAGCCGACATGCTTACTGGATTCAGCATAGCAAACACCAAAAGCAGCTCGTTTGATGAGACATGGTCGCCTGTATGGGGTGAAGAGTCGTCTATCCGCAATAACTACAACGAACTTGAGGTGACGCTCAATCAGAAGAAAAACGACCGCACCATGATACTCCGCTTCCGTCTCTTCGACGACGGTCTTGGATTCAGATACGAGTTCCCATCGCAAAAGAATCTTGTCTATTTCATTGTGAAAGAGGAGAAGACGGAGTTCCGAATGACGGGAGACCATACAGCATGGTGGGTGGCTGGCGACTATGACACACAGGAGTATGAGTGGCAGACAAGTAAGTTGAGCGAGATTCGTGGATTGATGAAGCAAGCCATTATTGACAACTCATCACAGACACCTGCTGGACCTACCTGCGTGCAGACTTCTTTGCAGATGAAGAGCGCAGACGGACTTTACATCAACATCCACGAGGCAGCATGTATCAACTATTCTACTATGCACCTTGAGCTTGACGATAAGAATTTCGTGTTCACATCGCATCTTACTCCTGATGCTCAGGGATATAAAGGACATCTCCAGACTGACTGTGTAAGTCCTTGGCGTACAGTCATTGTTGGTGAGAGCGGAAAGGACATCCTCGCAAGCCGCATCACTCTCAACCTCAATGAGCCATGCAAGATAGAAGACACAAGCTGGATTAAACCTACTAAATATGTGGGTGTTTGGTGGGACATGATAACCAACCGCTCCACATGGGCATATACTAATGATGTGTATAGTGTGCAGCTCGGAAAGACCGACTACTCAAAGACAAAGCCTAACGGCAAGCATGCTGCAAACACGGCTAACGTGAAGAAATACATTGATTTCGCATCAGAGCATGGTTTTGATGCTGTGCTTGTGGAGGGATGGAATGAAGGTTGGGAAGACTGGTTTGGCAAGCAGAAAGACTATGTTTTTGACTTTGTCACTCCTTATCCTGACTTTGACGTTCAGGAAATCCACCGATATGCAGCAAGCAAAGGCGTGAAGATGATTATGCACCATGAGACATCAAGTTCGGTGATAAACTATGAGAGGCATCTTGACGACGCCTATAAGTTTATGGTTGACAATGGCTACACATCTGTTAAGAGCGGATATGTAGGCGACATCGTACCTTATGGCGAGCATCATTACAGCCAGTTCATGAACAACCACTACCTGCGCTGTGTCACAAAAGCCGCAGACTACAAAATCATGGTTAATGCTCACGAAGCCACTCGCCCTACAGGTATTTGCCGCACATATCCTAACTGGATAGGAAACGAGAGCGCTCGTGGCACAGAGTATGAGTCGTTCGGAGGCAATCCTGTGAACCACACCACAATACTTCCTTTCACACGTCTCATTGGCGGTCCGATGGACTACACCCCAGGCATCTTCCAGATGGATCTGAGCAAGACAGCACCTGGAGTGAACAGCAGTCGTGTTCGTAGCACGCTTGCCCGTCAGCTCGCCCTCTATGTGACACTCTACAGTCCGCTGCAGATGGCTGCCGACTTGATAGAGAACTATGCCCCATATATGGATGCTTTCCAGTTCATAAAGGACGTGCCTGTTGACTGGCAGAAGAGTGTCTATCTTGAGGCAGAGCCAGGCGACTATGTGACGATAGCTCGCAAGGATAAAAACTCAGAAAACTGGTTTGTAGGAAGTTCCGTAGATGAAAACGGACACCTGTCGAACATCAAGCTTGACTTCCTCACTCCAGGCAAGACATACGAAGCAACGATTTATGCCGACGGAAAAGACGCCTCTTGGGATAAGAATCCGCAGAGCTACCAGATAAGCAAGAAGAAGGTGAACAGCAAGAGCGTGCTGAAGCTTCAGAGTGTCAGCGGAGGTGGATTCGCAATCAGCATAAAGGCATTGTAGGCTTTTGCAGTTATTCGATATTTCCCTCTGAAATATAAAAGCTTAAGGAATAAAATAACAATTATTAATATCTAATCAAACTCAAACCAAAACAATGAAACAGAAACTAAATCTAAGATTCGTGATGGCGGTGCTTGTCACAGTCTTTGTGTCCGTTTCAGCATTCGCCCAAGACATTACTGTCAAGGGCCGTGTTAAGGACAATTTGGGTGATGAAGTTGTCGGCGCAACTGTTGTGCAGAAAGGCACGACAAATGGCTGTGTCACCGACTTGAACGGTGACTTCACACTCAAGGCTCCAAAAGGAGCCGCTCTTGTTGTGTCATTTGTGGGCTATGTCTCACAAGAGGTGAAGGCGGCGCCAAGCCTTCAGATTGTGCTCATGGAAGACTCCAAGCTTCTCAACGAGCAGGTTGTCATCGGTTACGGTACAGTAAAGAAGAACGACATGACAGGTTCTGTCACAGCTATCAAGCCAGACGAGATGTCAAAGGGTATCACAACAAGTGCCCAGGACATGCTCTCAGGTAAGATTGCAGGTGTAAGTGTCATATCTAACGGCGGTACTCCAGGCGGTGGCGCTTCAATCCGCATCCGTGGCGGCTCATCACTCTCTGCAAGCAACGACCCATTGATTGTAATCGACGGTCTCGCTATTGACAACAATGGTGTGCAGGGACTTTCAAACGCTATGGCAATGGTAAACCCTGAGGATATAGAGACAATGACAGTATTGAAGGATGCTTCTGCTACAGCTATTTACGGTAGCCGCGCTTCCAATGGTGTCATCATCATCACAACAAAGAAAGGTGCAAAGGGTCAGAAGGCTAAGATTTCTTACAATGGCAATATTGGTATCGCAACAATCGCTAAAAAG
The DNA here is from genome assembly GCA_024401215.1 of Bacteroidaceae bacterium. Lineage (GTDB taxonomy): Bacteria > Bacteroidota > Bacteroidia > Bacteroidales > Bacteroidaceae > Minthosoma. Next base: position 18,361 of record JAKSLL010000061.1, on the reverse strand, counting down.
TATGAAGTGCTCTCTGGCGATGAGTTCCGTGCCTACGCTAATGACCTTGTGAAGAAAGGCTTGGTAGGTGAGTCCGCTCTTGGCTTGCTCGGCACAGCAAACACAAACTGGCAGGACGAGATTTATCGCAACGCTGTCACTACAGACCATCAGTTGGCTGTAACTGGTGCAACAGCAACAATGCCTTACCGCGTGTCTTTGGGCTACACAGACCAGAATGGAGTTGCTCAGACATCAAACTTCCAGCGTTTCACAGCATCTGTAAACCTCGACCCATCATTCATGGACGACCACCTCAAGTTCAATCTTGCTGCTAAGTACATGTACTCTACTAATAAATATGTGGATGGCGGCGTGTTCGGTTCTTCAGTAAATATGGACCCAACTCAGCCTGTTCATGCAGATATTGCCACTACAGGAGGCTACTGGCAGAGCCTGTGGTCTGGCTCGCCAACAGCACTTGACGGTTGGAATGGTGCTGTGACAAACTCTAACACCACTCAGAACCCTGTGGCTCTCTACAAAAACAAGAACGACCGCGCTCATGCTAACGTGTTCATCGGCAACTTGGGCGTTGTATATAAGATACATGGTTTTGAGGACCTTAGCATAAACGCAAGCATTGGCGGAGACTATTCAGAGGGTACTCAGAATACCGACATCAATCCTTATTCTTTCAGCAACAACTACTACGGATGGACAGGCTATTCACAGTCTTACAAGTATAATCTTCAGGCAAATGCTTTCTTGAACTATGCCCACAACTGGGACGATGTCCACAACCTCAACGTAATGGCAGGTGCTGAAGAGCAGCACTTCCATCGTCACATCTTCAACAATGGTGGTGGAAACTGGCTTGGCGCTAACCTCAACGAGGATGAGTCAACATGGAAGAATCACACAAATCTCGATGAGACAAAGCATACATACGTCAACACACTCGTCAGCTACTTCGGTCGCTTGAACTACTCTCTCCTCGACCGTTACATGCTCACAGCTACTCTCCGTAATGACAACTCTTCTAAGTTCGCCAAGGGCAACCGCGCAGGATGGTTCCCATCAGTAGCTCTCGCATGGAAGATCAACAAGGAGGCATTCCTTCAGGATCAGGACGTGCTCAACGACTTGAAGCTCCGCCTCAGCTACGGTATCACAGGTCAGCAGGACATAGGCAACGACTTCTACTATGCTAAGCGCTACATCGTGTCTGACCAGTTCGGCCAGTACGCTATCGGCGACAAGAACTACTACACTATGCGTCCAGAGATGTACAACGAAGACCTCACATGGGAGAAGACTTACACTTACGACGCAGGTCTTGACTTCGCATTCCTCAACAACCGCATCGAGGGTGGCTTTGACTTCTACTATCGCAAGACCACAGACCTCATCTCTACTGTCTCAATCGCATCTGGTATCGGCTTCGGCAACTACAAGACAATGAACATTGGCGACCTTGTGAACAGAGGTATTGAATTCAACATCGTAGCACGTCCTGTTGTGACTAAGGACTTCACATGGCAGGTTAACTACAACATTGGCTGGAACAAGAACAAGATCACTCACCTCAACGCAGCAGGCGGCGACTTCTTCCTCACAGGCGGTTCTGTTTCTGCAGGTCTCAGCAACCAGGTGATGGTGAACAAGGAAGGCTACCCTACTAACTCATTCTATGTTTATCAGCAGGTTTACGACGAGGCAGGCAACCCAATCGAAGGCCAGTTCGTTGACCGCAACGGCAATGGCATCCTCGACGCTGGCGATAAGTATGTGTATAAGAAGTCTGCTGCTGACGTGCTCATGGGCATGACAAACAAGTTCATCTATAAGGATTGGGACTTCAGCTTCACACTCCGTGCAAGCTTGAACAACTACCTCTACAACGACTTCCTCTCAAACAAGTGCAATGGTGCTAACATCTTTGCAAACTCTGCTTGGAACAACACTACTATGGATGCTATCAATCTCGGCTTCACAGGCAAGCCAGACTACTACATGAGTGACTATTTCGTACAGAATGCTTCATTCCTCAAGTGCGACAACATCACTCTCGGCTATTCTTTCAAGAATTGCTTCAAGTCAGAGAGCTTCAAGGGTGTGACAGGTCGTATCTATGCTCTTGTGCAGAACCCATTCGTCATCACAAACTATTCTGGCATCGACCCAGAGAACGGTGGTGGTGTTGATGGAGGCGTTTACCCACGTCCAAGAACATATATGATTGGCGTTAATCTTAACTTTTAATGGTTAGAGGTTGTTTCTTCAAAATCGATAATTCGATAATTCGACAACTCAATATCTCGAAAAATCGAATACTCGCCCAAACAACCAAACAACCCAAACCACAAAACTACAAATTTGATTAAATCATGAAACTAAGATATATAAAGAATTTAGCACCTGTGGCACTTGCTGCTTTTCTCGGTTTCAGCTCCACATCATGTCTCAACGACCTTGATCAGAGCATCGTGGACGAGCAGACAAATACCCAGCTTGACATGACAAGCTATCTTGCCAAGGTGTATGGCAGCCTTGTCCTCACAGGACAGCAGGGTGGAGCCGGCAGCGCTGATATGAGCCAGTTTGATGAGGGTAACTCATCATTCTATCGTCGCATCTTCGAGGCAAACGAACTTTGTTCAGACGAAATCGTTTGGACATGGCAGGGCGATACAGGCATTCCAGAACTTACAAACATCAGCTGGAACGCTGAGCACGGATACACAGAGTTGACATATTATCGTATAATGTATAATGTGACTCTCTGCAACTTCTATCTCGACACAACAGCAGGCAACACAAATCCTGATGTGCTTCAGAATCGTGCTGAGGTTCGTTTTATACGCGCCCTTATGAACTACTACTTCATCGACCTCTATGGCAAAGCTCCATTCAAGGATGTGTATAACAGCAATCTGCCTGTAGAGAAGTCACGCAAGGAAATGTTCGACTATGTTGTGGCTGAACTCAAGTCTATCTCTGACAGCAACAATGCAGAGCAGCTTGCCGACTACTGCGGCGACAACAGCAACTATGGCCGTGCCGACAAGGCAGCAGCCAACCTCCTTCTTGCTCGCCTCTACCTCAACAGCGAGGTTTATACTGGCAAGGCAAATTGGGAAGAGGCTAAGACATACGCTGACAAGGTTATTGCTTCGCAGTATAAGCTCAACACAAAAACTTTGAATGGCTATTCTGCTTACGAGCAGATTTTCATGGGCGACAACGGCGAAAACCCTAACGCTCGCCAAGAGATAATCTTCCCTATCCGCTGCGATGGCGCTACTTCACGTTCTTACGGCGGCTCTGTCTATACTGTTGCTTCATGCACAGGTTCTGGCACTCCTGACCAGGGGCTTGCAAGTTCACAATGGACATGTAACCGCGCTCGTCAGGCTCTCATCGACAAGTTCGTGAGCGATGGCGCTAAGCTTAGCAACCAAGACATTCCTGTCAAGGATTTCTGCAAGAAGGCTGGCGATGACCGTGCCATGTTCTTCGTGAATGCTGACCGCACTTACTCAACAGAGGAGAAGACAACCTTCACGGCAGGTTTCGGCGTGCTGAAGTGGAGCAACGTGTATGCTCAGGGTGGCACTCCAAGCGATGCCACATTTACCGACACAGACATTCCGCTCTTCCGCGTGGCTGAGGCTTACCTCACTCGTGCCGAGGCAAACTTCCGTCTTGGCAAAATGGACGAAGCAAAGAAGGACATCAACACGATTCGTACTCGTGCGAATGCTGCCCCATTCGAGCAGTCAATCTCTGAGATGGACATCTTAGACGAGTGGTGCCGTGAGTTCTACATGGAAGGCCGCCGTCGTTCTGACCTCGTCCGCTTCGGCATGTTCACAAGTGGCTCTTACCTCTGGGACTGGAAGGGCGGCGTTTACTCAGGTGCTGCAGTAAACAGCAAGTACAACGTGTACCCTATTCCTGCTAATGAGCTCAGCGCTAACAGCAATATGTCTCAGAACCCTAATTATTAATAGAGTAGAGAGTTTGGTGTTGAGAGTTGAGAGAGTTTTTGCACTCTCCTCTCTCCACTTTTCCAAAAATTGAATTCAATATGAAAAAGATATTTTATACATTGCTTCTCGTTGCTGCCACACTCGGCATCACTACTTCTTGTAGCGAAGACCGCGATAGCAATCCTGTGTTGAACACACATGAACTCACTCTTTCGCTCAATACTCCTGGCGTATCTTTCAACAACACATACGACCTCAAGTATTCTGACTGTGTAGTCCTCACTACTTCTCAGCCTAACTATGGTTATACTGCTCCTACCACTTACAAGGTGAGCATTAGCCTTGACAAGGAGAACTGGGTGGCTCTTCCTTCCACTTACGCTTCTGCCGTCATGTCTGTTCCTGCAACAGAAATCAATCAGGCAATCCTTGACATCGTAGGCGGTGAGAACACCGACATGCTTGTTGACCCACAGGCTGTTTACTTCAAGATTTCGGCAAATCTTACAGGCTCAGAACTTGGATTCGTAGAGTCTAACATTGTTACTCTCTCGTCTGTTCTTGCTTATGTGCCAAAGGTTGAGCTCACTCTTCCTTCTACAATGTACATCGTTGGCGGATTTGCTGCTTCCGACGGTTGGAGCAAGTTCATTCCTCTTCACTTCGCCTACAGCCAGGAAGGCTTCTCTTACGGCATCGTTTACTTCAGCGAGGGCGATGAGTTCAAGATCAATCCTGACGATGGATGGAAGGGCAATGACAAGGGCTTCGGCCAGGTGACAATCGGCGCTAAGAACGACGCAGGTGTTGTGAATGGAGGCGATAGCGAGACTTCAAACATGAAGGCAACAAAAGCCGGTTGGTACACAATTGTTGTGAAGAACAAGATTTCTGGCTCAGCGATCTCTTACGAGCTCCAGACAATGGACGCAAAAATCTACCTCTTCGGCGCAACATCTCCAGGTGCTGACCAGTGGTCATTTGACGAAGGCGCCCTCTTCACTCTGAGCGGTTCGGCAGCCGAGCCTTGCGTGTCTCCAGTATTGGCAGGAAGTGGCGAACTTCGTGTGGCTGTTGACTGCGGCATCGACTGGTGGAAGACTGAGTTCACAATCATGAATGATGGCACTCTCTACTATCGTGACTGCGACATTCCGTCTAACTGGGCTGCTGACCTTGGCGACGCATATTCATTCCCAGGTGAGGCAGGCAAGCAGATTTCACTTGACTTCACCAACGGTACTGGCTCAATGAAGTAAAAACTCTTATTAGCATTAAAATCATGAAAAAGATATTCATTTATTCTTCTCTCATTGCAGCAGCGTTAAACTTCGCAGCCTGTACTGAGGATTTCACCGACTGGGCTGCTCCTCAGACTAATGCTCAGGAAGAGCAGCAGTTGGCAGTAAAAGGAACCATTGAGGCTGCATCGGCAAGTATTGACCTCAACCAAGTTCCTGCTGAGGGGGTTGCAATAGTAAACTTTCTTAAGGCTGACAACGCATCAGAAAAGGCTTCTGTCAAGTTCACAAAACTCATTCTCAACAACGAGATAGAGGTGCCTTTCATGACTCAGGGCAATGCTCTCGTGGCTTCGGCAGACGACCTCTCTGCTGCAATCAAAGCATGCTACAATTCACTTGCTTGTACTGACCGCAAGTGTACATTCAAGGTTGAGGCTGACCTTGTCGATGCCTCTGGCACAGCTATCCTCATGCCTGTAGAGACAAACGAAGTGGAAGTGTCTGTCAAGACTCTTGCTCTTCCTTCTATTGCCGGAGAGAATGCTTATTACTATATCGGCGGCTATAACGGATGGAACCTTGCTTCTCCAACTCCTATGGATGCCAATGGTGACGGCACTTACTCTTGCGTCATAGAGATTGGCGACTCAGAGTGGTTTGCTTTCGCACCTCAGTCTGCTGTTGACAGTCAAGACTGGAACTCACTCTTCCGCGCTCAGACAAACGGCGACGAGGCAACTTCAGGCTTCTTCGGCGAGAGTGCTTCTGGCTACAGCTTCTGCTGTCAGACAGGCGGCAAGTACAAGTTCACTATCAATCCAAAGAACTGGACTTATTCATACGCTCCTTACGCAGAGAGCATCTACTATGCAGGCGACGCTAATGGATGGAGCTTCTCTCCACTTGCTAAGGCAGGCAATGATTTCGTCGGCTACTACTATGTCAAGTATGCTGACAACTCAAACACTTGGGGCTTCAAGTTCACTCAGGATGCTTCTTGGGACAAGCCACAGTATGGTGCTGGTGCTGATGGCAACTCAATAGCTCTTGATGGCGGCAACATCCAGCTTGCTGAGAAGGATGCTTTCTATCAGATTGTTGTCAACACAGACAATCTCACTTGCACTCTCAACGAGATTTCTGCAATGTCTCTCATCGGTTCCGCAGTCAATGGCGACTCTTCATGGGGCACAGACTACGACCTCACATTCAACACAGAAACTATGGCTTGGGAAGGCACTTATGAGATGACTGATGGTGAATATAAGGTTCGTGCTAACCACGACTGGTCACTCTCATGGGGTGGAGCTCTCGATGCTCTTACATCTCAGAATGGCGCAAACCTCTCAATCTCTGCTGGCACTTATAAGTTCACATTCAAGCCAAACTGTGATGGTCAGGGCACTCTCACAGTTGTAGCTCAGTAATATTCAAATTGAAGAGTGCTACCATTCCAAGTACATTTGGAGTGATAGCACTCTTATTTATTCAAATTTCGCTTGCAACTTGCTCAGTTTTGGGAGATAAAGAAGAGTTAAAGTGGAGTTATCGCTTCACTCGAAGTTAATCATGTCAGACATTTGTCACTTTAACTACCCTTTAACTTCTCTTTAACTACCCTTTAACTCCACAACAAGTGGAGCGGAACTTGTTTTATTTATATTATAATCCACAAAAATGACTAAGAAACTTTCCTTTACTCTATCATCTTTCATGCTCTCTTTGTCGTTGCTTGCCCAGAAAGAGGTGATGCTTCAGGGCTTCTATTGGGATGGGTATTCCGATTGCAATTGGAAGACTTTAGAGAAGCAGGCTGACGAGCTGGCTAACTATTTTGATTATATCTGGGTGCCAAACTCTGGCAACTGCGGAGGTGGCAATAATATGGGGTACTTGCCACTCTATTATTGGGACCAGAACTCCAGCTTCGGCACAGAAGGTGAGCTCCGTTCCATGATTAAGACCTTCAAGGAGAAAGGGCTTGGAACTATTGCTGATGTTGTAATCAATCATCATAACACCAGCAATGGTTGGTTTGGCTTTCCTAAGGAGACTTTCAATGGCGAGACTTATCAGTTTCTGTCAACCGACATCTGCAAGAACGATGATGGCGGCTCGGCTCTAACTGAGGCAAACCGTCAGGGGGTGTCGCTCTCTGCCAACAACGACACAGGCGATGACTGGAGCGGCTGCCGCGACATCGATCATAAATCGGAGAACGTGCAGAAGATTATCAAGGCTTACCTTAAATACCTCATCGATGACCTTGGCTATAATGGCTTCCGCTATGACATGGTGAAAGGCTACAACGCCTCATTCATCGCAGGTTATAACGCCTATTCCAACCCTTCATTTTCTGTGGGCGAATACTGGGACGGCTCGTCAGCAATCAAGAAATGGATTGACGGCACAAAGGATGCAAATGGCAAGCCTGCTTCATGTGCTTTCGACTTCCAGTTCCGCTACCGTGTTCGTGATGCCATCAATCAAAACAACTGGTCCGTGCTTGCTGGCAACGCTTCTGACAATGCAGGCTATCCTCTTGCTTATCAGGAGGAATATCGTCCATACGCCGTCACCTTCGTGGAGAATCACGATACCGAGAAGCGCCCTTCCGACGGTCAGGACCCTATCAAGGCAGACACTCTTGCCGCCAATGCTTTCTTGCTTGCCATGCCAGGCACTCCATGTGTATTCTTGAAGCATTGGATGAATGCCAAAAGCGACATCAAACGCATGATTTCGGCTCGCAAGATGGCTGGCATATCAAATGTAAGCACTTACGAACAAGTGAAGTCTTCACAGCTGTGCTATGCAGTAAAGACAACAGGTACAAATGGCTCACTCATCTGCGCTGTAGGAAAGACGCCATCTGCCTATACGGCTCCTGCCGGCTATACAAAGGTATGCTCAGCTTCTGACTACATCTACTATCTTTCTGACGATGCTGCCAAAGACTGGGATGCCATCGAAAAGCAGATTGCCGAAGAAGAGAGGGCTGCTGAGGAAGAGAAGGAGCAGTTCACTCCTCACACAGCAACCATCTATGTTAAGGCAGACTTCAGCCCAGTATATTTCTACATTTGGGACAGCAACAACAATTCGCAGCTCAATGGCAACTGGCCAGGCAAGCAGCCTTCAACAACTGTCATTAATGGCGAGACTTGGTATTGCCAGACAGTAGATATCAACAAGGCAGACTACTACTTCAACATAATCTTCAACCAGGGCAGCGGCAAACCGCAGACAGCCGATATCAACCGCCTCACTTCCGACCATTACTATACAGCCTCAATCTCTGGCGGAGCAGTTGTGTACAGCGATGTGACAGATGCTGTCGCCATCTCCGACATTGCTGCCGATGGCGACAAGGCAGACGGCAAGGTGTTCAACCTTATGGGCATGGAGATAAAGACGGCTGCACCAGGTACAATTTATATTAAGAACGGCAAAAAACATATAGCACGATGAAACAGTTACACTTACCAGACTTGTCATTCTGGAAACTTTTCAACCTCTCATTCGGTTTCTTCGGCGTGCAGATAGCCTACGCCCTTCAGAGCGCAAACATATCACGCATCTTCGCCACTCTGGGTGCCGACCCGCATCAGCTGTCTTTCTTCTGGATTCTCCCTCCGCTAATGGGCATGATAGTGCAGCCTATCATAGGCATGCTTTCCGACAAGACATGGACTCGCTTCGGTCGCCGCATTCCTTACCTTTTCGTAGGTGCCGTGATAGCTGTTGCTGTGATGGCTGTATTGCCTAACGCCGGCAGCCTTGGACTCACTACGCAGATTGTCATGTGGGGGCTTACAGGCACTATGCTCTTCGGACTTATGTCGCTTATGCTTCTCGACACATCCATCAACATAGCCATGCAGCCATTCAAGATGATGGTGGGCGATATGGTCAACGAGAAGCAGAAAGGTCTGGCATATTCCATCCAGTCGTTCTTGTGTAATGCAGGTTCATGTGTGGGCTACCTCTTCCCTTACCTACTCACTTGCTTTGGCGTGCAGAATGTGGCTCCAGAGGGTGTGGTGCCAAACTCTGTCATATTCTCTTTCTATGCAGGGGCGGCAATCCTCATCCTTTGTGTCATCTACACCACAATCAACGTGAAGGAATACTCGCCAGAGAAGATGCAGTCATTCTTCTCGTCTGAGGCGCCTGTGCAGGAAGAATCCCAAAATGCGTCGGCAGATACCGCTGCAGACAAAAAGAGCGGTGGTGTATCTGTCACTTATGCATTCATCTCTATAGGTCTTGTGCAGTTCTTCTGCTGGGCTGCTTTCATGTATATGTGGACATACACGCCGGGAGCCATCGCCGCCCAATGCTGGAACACCACCGATGTGCAAAGCGAGGGCTATCAGGAGGCAGCCAATTGGGTGGGCATCGTGTTCTTTGTTCAGGCTATAGGTTCTGTTCTATGGGCTACTGTCATTCCCCGTTTCAAGTCATACAAGCTGGCATACATCGTGAGTCTTCTCATAGGTGCTGCAGGATTCATCTCCACCTTGTGGATAACAAATCAGTACGTGCTTTGGGTGAGCTTCCTCCTCATCGGAGCAGCATGGGCAGGAATGCTGGCATTGCCATTCACCCTCTTCACCAATGTCTTGGCTGGCAACCCTCGTATGGGCACATACCTCGGTCTTTTCAACTGCACAATATGTCTGCCTCAGATTGTTGCAGCATTGTGCGGAGGACTGCTTCTCACCCTGTTTGACGGCAGTCAGGTCATGATGCTCGTCCTTGCTGGCATTTTGCTCATAGCAGGTGCAGGTAGTGTGTTTCTCATAAAAGAGAAAAATTGACCATCACATAATTCAACAAATCCACTAAGGTCAAAACCTTCAAGTCCGTCTAACACGACCAAGAAGAGTCCTCCGAAGATTGTTCCTCGGAGGACTCTCAGATTACGAAACTTATTCATTAACAAAAAAATCAAAAATGCATGAGATTCAAATTAACTCTCCAAATTAATTCTGTTGATGGAAAAACGGAAATTCCAATCAACTATCAGTACCCGCTTCAATGCGCAGTATATAACATTCTCAGCAAGAGCGATGTAGAGTTTACTACGCATCTGCATGATCACGGCTACCAATACAATGGTGGCAAAGTGCATAAACTCTTTGCTTTCTCAAACTTAATCGTACCACATCCTGGAATTGCTATCGACAAACAACGTGAGCGACTTATCATTAAGCCCGACATGGTGTATCTCTACATCAGTTTTCAGCCAGAGAAGGACACTCAGCATTTCATCCAAGGAGTCTTTGCTCAGCAATCATTCCGCATCTACGACCGTTTATCAGAGTTGGAATTCATCATTCGTGAAGTACAAGTCATGCAACCTTTGGAATACTCTCCTGAATGTGTGTTCAACACCATTTCTCCTGTGTGCATTTCTCTTCACAACGATAGAGGGCTCATGGACTATCTGCATCCAGAACATCCGCTTTATGAGACAGGTATTCTCACAGGCCTTCTCTCACGTTATAGAACAATAACAGGCAAAGAGTACGATGAAGAAGCTTATTGCCGCCTCAAAGTGTTGTCTGAACCGAAATCCACACTCGTCAATATTAAAGGTATTCGTGTGAGAGGCTTTCGCTACAAGTTCAAGATAGACCTTCCAAAACCGCTGATGCAGATAGCATGGGAGAGCGGATTAGGTGAGAAAGGCAGCATGGGCTTTGGAATGATTGAGAAGGTTGAATCTACTTAATAAAAATAATTATGGCAAAGAAGCAAGACATAAAACTATTTGAGGAGAAAAAGGTACGTTCTGTATGGGATGATGAACAGGAGAAGTGGTACTTCTCTATTGTTGATGTATGTGGTATCCTGACAGACCAACCAGATACAGAACATGCACGTAACTACTGGAAGGTACTGAAACACAGACTCAAAAAGGAGGGAAATGAAACGGTTACAAATTGTAACCGGTTGAAATTACCTGCCGAAGATGGTAAGATGCGCCTTACGGATGTTGCGGATCAAGAGCAACTTTTCCGCCTGATTCAATCCATCCCATCCCCTAAGGCTGAGCCTTTCAAGCTATAGATGGCTACTAAAAAACTTTACCAGACACCAATGGTTTCTTATCTGCATAAAAAGAGGAACCTCTTCTCTTTTATGCGTTTTTTGTTTTTGCCAATCAAAATACACAAGACCTGAAAAAAGAGGTGTAACATAAAAATTATAAGACAACAATATTTTTTCAGTAATTAACAAACAATGGTGCCCAAATAATCTCCTATTCCAAACAAAACAAGGGTATTTCTGTAGTTTTTTGTATCCCAATGGCAAATTTCCGTAAGAATTCTTTGCACGAATTAAAAAAAAATCTAAATTTGCGACTGTTAAATGGTTGACAGCAGACAGCATGCCATCCATTAGCGACATACATATAAAGGCGTTCATCAGACGCTTTGACTTTGACGATTAGAGAACTTCGCAACTTCCTATAGGTGGTCAAAAGCAAAGCAACTATGGATGTTCTTCGGGGTGTATTATCTGCATACATCCCATTTCTTGACTATATATATAGCCATAAATGGGATAATTGTACATACACACTTCGTGGGGCTTTCGAGTTGTTCGTTTTCTGACTACCGGGCAATGCGAAGGCCTTCTAATCGTGAAGCGAGCAATGAAGATGCAAGCTCCACGTTTTTTATTTGTGAGCACTTTAATCTAACCTTAATCATCCGCATCGGGGCTTGGGCGGAAACAATGAAAAGTAAAAATAATATGGCAAAAATTAAAATTGAAAGTCGAAATCTTTCGAAGGATGAAGGCAATACAATCAAGTCTATTGTGGGAGTGATAGTTGATGTCATCGTCACCGTTACTGGTGGAAAACCAACGTTTGGAAAAAAGAAATAACATGAGATGTCCAGAATGTGGAAGTTCCAGCGTTAGACGTGTGGGACTCTATGAGTACGAGTGTGAAGATTGCGGTGATGTCTTTGACGCAAACGAACGCAGTTCAAGCCGCCGACGCAGATAAGGTATAGGAAAGTGCGAAAATCCAGAAAAGAGTAGCATTAACAGAAAAAGATAATTGTTATGGAAATTTCTTATGAAGTAAACGAGTCGATTGAAAGTTGGCGCGGAGCATGTTTTGCATCATGTTGTCGTAATGCTAATGCAGGAGCCGATGGTTATGGTGTTTAACAATTCTATCGCCACAGCTTATAAAGTTGTGGCGATTTTTCAAGAAAAGACATTATGGTACAATCTAAAACTATAGACATCAATAAACAGTATCTTTTTCCTGCGAATATAAGAATTATCTACTATAAATCATTGGTATTGGTAATATCAGTTGATACTGCTTGTTGGATCGTATTAAAAAATGAAAAGCAATTAGAATTCTTCGAATTACTCAAATGCAATCCAATTTCAGAAGCTTTAGGTTTATTCAATGGCTCACAACAAGATGCTGTTTATGTGGTTACACAAATAGAGGCTCGTGATTTTTGTAATTTGAAAACTAGACGGACCGACGCAAATGGAATGCATTTCTATCTTACAAACAGATGTAACATGAGGTGTCCTCATTGCTACATGTCTGCTGGTAAAGAGATGGAAGCTGAACTGACTACGCTAGAAGTTAAGACAGTTTTGACTGCATACAAAAATCATGGAGGACGAGAGGTTACTTTTAGTGGTGGAGAAGTGGGAACTCGCAAAGACTTGTTAGAGATCATAACGCATTCGGGGAAACTTGGACTTAGAACAAATATTTATAGCAATGGAATATTAATTGATGAAGAATTTATCCGTTTGGCTTCCCCATGGCTGAACAAAGTTCAAATCTCTGTAGATGGTTATTCTGAAGAAGAGAATTCACGATTAAGAGGCAAGGGGAACTTTTCAAAAGCCTTAAAGACCATAGACTGTTTGTTGAACAATAATGTCCCAACTGACATTGCCATTACTCCATGGTATGATGATTCGTTGGAAACTAAAGTTACTGAATATGTAGAGTTTGCAGAAAATCTGAAAGACAAATATGCCGGAAGACCTTTTGATGTTATCTTTTCTACAGAGCTACTAGATGGTCGAGAATTGAAGTTGAATAGGACTGATAAAGATAAATATTCAAAAATAATGGAGCGTGTCATTTCTTTGTTCTCCAAAACAAACGTTAAGGACCAAATTTTCATTTCTGCTCATCGGCAAAAACAAATTCTTGACAACTGTAATTTTGGGTGTTTATCTATTGCTGCAAATGGTGATGTTTATATGTGTTCCAGAACGCCAAGTCTAGTTCCAATAGCGAATGTGAGAACTCATGATTTTGAATATATATGGGAACAATCCCAGAAAGCTCAGAAAAAATCAGATATCTCGCAACTCGCTCCGTGCAAAGACTGTGAGTTGATGTATATTTGTGGAGGCAATTGTCGTATTGAACATTTCCCAGAAATCGCCCAATGTTCTGACTTCAACAATTTGGACACAAATCATATTCAACCAAGACATTGTAATCAATCTATCAAAGAGGAATTTTACGAACTTATGATACGAGTAAACACTCTATTGTACAAGTAAAAGACGAGTTGTACAAAATGCATATTGTAACTAGCATCTGGTTATTACAAACAATGAACACACAAACTTTTACACAAAAAGGAGAGGACAAATACTATTATGTCTGTATCCCTTACAGTTGCCACACACCTAACTCTAAGGTCATGGACAAAATCAAAGAAAAACCTCAAGACATTAAATTATTCATGGGCGATAATCGTTTTCAAAATCACGAAGATGTTGTAACGAAATGCAATGAGCTTCGTAATTTGTTCAACTTACTTCCTATTTAAGAATGGTGTATATGATAGAAAAATTAAGAGATGAACTTCAATGTCATTATTTTTATTTACATTTAGATATTTGGAATTTAGAAGAAGCAAAGCTTGATATCAAAACAGAGCTGAAAGAAAAGGATTGTATATGACAATAAAATATAATACATAAAGAGAAAAATCCTTTCTTTTTAGTTGATTTCGACGAAATAAAGTTGTATAATATTGAATCTTTTACTACTTTTGTCACATGAGATATTAGATGAAAGGAAGAATATTATCAAGTGCCAGAATATTCAATCCCATCATGAACGCACTTAGTATGCGTGTAAATGTTAAATTTAAGATAATATTATGAATACATTCCAGCAAAGAATACAATCCCGCACAGGATGGTCGGATGCTATTGTGTCTGCCATACGCAGCGAAGAAGAGGCTGAGCTTTACATCAAGGCTGGGCTCAAAGAAATGTGCGTTAACGGCAAGCAGGCTTTGGTGCAGCCACGCATAGACCCCAACTATGTGATGCCAGAATGGTGGGTAAAGAAATACGGCGAGGCATGGCGAGGATGGACTAACGCCGACCTCATGGGCGAGGGATATCCTGCTCATGATGAGAATGGCGACCCATACGAACTGCACCATATCGGTCAGCTCACGGACTCTCCATTGGCAGAACTGACTTGGAAGCAGCACCATGAGGACGGAAATTTCGCCATTCTCCATACCTTTGATGATTACTCCGACATCGGCAGAGCAGATTTTGAAAAGGAGAAGAAGGCTTATTGGATGGCAAGGTACAAAAGCATAAAATAACACTTACAAGCATCCACTTGTTGTGGAGTTAAAGGGTAGTTAAAGAGAAGTTAAAAGGTAGTTAAAGTGACAAATGTCCGACAAGACAAATGTCCCTTTAACTCCGAGCGAAGCGATAACTCCTCTTTTACTCCACTTTAACTCCACAAAACGAGCAAGTTACGAACATTGAACAATAAACCTGAATTTTGCACAAATCCAGGTTTATTGATTATTGATTCTGTTCCACTTATTGCTGCTTCCTCACATAGCCGCACTTGTAGCATCTGCCCTCCTCATCAAGCATTACGCCACATAGCGGACAGCGGTCAAAGTGTTTCTCCGGGGTATACTCCTGCGACGCCTTGTTAGCACCACTCTTGAAGGTGAGCTGGGCTATCGGAAGCTTGTCTTTGAGCAGGTCATACACAATCTTTATCATCCCCTCCACAGTCATCGTCTCTTTCGTCACCACAAGACGGCAATCAGGATAAGCCGTAGCCCACTCCGTCTTGAATGCACACCCCTTCATCGTATTCAGCTTGTGGCCATCCTTTATGCCCTGTGTTTCGTACACGTCAAGGATAGCAGGTAGCAGAGGGTCGTCCTCGCGCAAAACGAGCGCATGGTCAAAGTTCTGAAGAATACCCCACGCTATCTTCTTAATCTCATTGCATGGAAAAACCATGTTGACTTGTGGCGTGACATCATCCTCCACTTCAATTGTCAGCACACCTGTGTGGCCATGCAGATAAAGCGCCTCTCCCTGAAACTTGTAGAAGCGATGAGCATACTGCAGCTCAAATTTTGTGATGCTTCTCATACTGCTAATGTTTTTAATTGTTACACATTTTACATAGAGAGGCTCGTCCCTCTCTATTTCCGGCACAAAAATAGGCACCATTTATGAATGCTGATTTTATCTGCTATTATAATATCTAAAGCCTTCATAAGTTAAGCGCACTTGCAGAAATGCTAACTATAGCCTGAAAGGCTTATTTCTCCATAGCCCAGGGTAGAGCGAAGCGGCACCCTGGGTATTTTGTTGTTGTTTGCAAACGCCCTGTAAGGGCAAAAGCGTTGATTCTCTGTTTGTTGAATAGGCTTTTGCCCTTACAGGGCGCATCCCACCAACATTCCCAATACCCAAGGCGTCGCTTCGCTTGCCATTGGGCTATGTAGCTCATTGGGCTTTCAGCCCGTTTTTCCGTTAGGTATCGAACATTTTTTATTATCTGCTTCGCTCAGTAGTGCATGGCCCCCTCTAAGACTCCTCAATTAGTGACATTTGGTATTGCACGGCTGGCACAAACCATAAGGAAGCAAATCTATCGCAATGATAAGATTCGCCTCCTTTCTCGCCTATACTATTTCACGGCAGTTGACAGAAGTTCTGCTGACGCCCCCACCCTGCCGACAGCAACGTGAATAATGCAGGTTCATGCAGAATTTCTTGTAGATTGTTTTTGAGCCGCTTATGGTAGATCTTATTTTTATAAAGAGCTTCTCAGCAGAGTCAAAGCACTTGTTATTGTTTGTCGCATATTCTTTGTTGAACGACTTCGAGAACTTGTCAAGTTCTTGGTATTCAATACTAAGCCTTGCCTTGCGCTCCTTCACATATTCTGTGATACCCCGAATGTCCTCCTTATCGAGCTGACACTTATAGATGGCATTCAGATATTTGCCTTCCTCAAACTTTTCGGCTGCATCAATAATCATGCGCAGACCATCATCGTTTTTATCAACTATAGTTGAATATAGCATATTTATGTCTTATTATTTTCTATGTTATAGTTGTTATATACAAGTTTCTTTCTGCGAAAGCGCAAGCGATAACGCAAGCTCCACTTGTTGTGGAGTTAAAGGGTAGTTAAAGGGTAGTTAAAGTGACAAATGTCTGACATGGCAAACGTCCCTTTAACTCCGAGCGAAGCGATAACTCCACTTTAACTCCCCTAACGAGCAAGTTGATGCGAAAGTTGAGTTGTTATATTGTTATATAAATCAGATTGAGGCGTAAACTATTGCGTTCAGCATCATCTTTGATTGAGTTGTACAACTTCACATAGTTCTTCGGTAACTCGAAGATGAGTGTATTTAAAAATAAATTTTTTATCTTCATAATTTATAACGATATACGAGTTTGTTTCATCCCAAATTAACTTTTGGATGACAGCTTGTTTTTTGCCCCACCTCCGCCGTATGGCATCTTGATTGCAAAAATACAAAAAAAACACGAGAGAAAGTGCGTAAAACGCCAATAAAAAGCATAGATTTTTTCAAAAATATCAGCTAAACACACGGAGTTTGAGGATAATTTAGTATTTTCGCACTACAATACTTATAATATAATGTCACTATGGCAAAGAATCTAAATAGAATTAAAGCAGTCTTTGCCGACAAGCAGAAGACAAACAAGTGGTTGGCAGAGCAATTGGACAAAGACCCTGCAACAGTAAGTAAATGGTGTACCAACAGTTGTCAGCCCTCTCTCGAGACCATGGTTGCAAATTGTTCCCCAAGTTGGGGAAATATTTAAGCCGTTGCATACCATTGCTGAAAATGGTTTGCTTCCGCTTAATATTTTTGCCATTCTTTGGGGACATCACAAGGCGATTCTTGACCGCTACGAGAGCGAACCGATGAAGGCTTTGTTCTATGCAGCCAAAACATTGGAGCATAGTTGGTCAAGAGCCGTGCTGGAGAACATGATGGGCGATAAGAGTAAAGGCAATGGCCTCTACGAACGTCAGGGCAAGGCGGTCAACAACTTCCCTGCAACAATACCTTTTCCGACGGGCGACCTTGCTTCCGAGATGATAAGCGACCCTCTGAATCTGTCGTTCGTAAAACTGAAAGCAAGTAGCAATTCTCTACATTCCTAATTCATTCAATAATGATATGCTCTCCATTAAGCAATTCTCTGTATTCTCTAAATTCTTGATAACAAATAAAATAATCAATCAAAATAGAGTTTCAAAGGATGGGAAACTTGAGTTATTTAATATTTGATGCGTTCTATTTGAGCGCAGATTTTCGTCTTCATTTGAAGGTAGCGCCCGTAAAGAAGCGTGACTAAATGCCACTTTAGGAAGCGACCGAAACAAGTGCTTTTGTTGAGGACGGACAGATGCGGGCATTGTGACTGAAAATGAAATGGAAAGATGCCTCAAAGAGGACGTATCAAATATCGAAAAGCCTACTTGTGTATTATATAAATAATTTTGAGCATCTACTTAACAAGACGCTATAAGGTTCCTCTACCAAATACTCATAGATTGTTCCACTCTACGTCAGGGATTCCAGATTCCGGTGGAGTTTCATCACTTGCTGAAGGCGTTAGCATCAGGCGTTGCTCACTTGTCGCAAAAATCAAAATAGACATTTATAATCAACATATTACAAAACCGATGCAAAGGTGCTCATTTTCACCCAAATAACCAAAAATAAACGCATAATAAATCACATACTTGCTACATATTTTTTGATGTCTTGGTCTTCTAGTATAATTGAT
>JAKSLL010000060.1 GCA_024401215.1 Bacteroidaceae bacterium | reverse complement strand
GCCTTCTTTAGAGAGAGTCCTCCGAGGAGCAATCCCTGGAGGACTCTTCTTGTTTTATCTAGTGGCTCTAGAAATCCTAGAAACTCTAGAAACTCTAGCATCTCTAGAAAGTCTAGAATCTCTAGAATCTCTAGGAACTCTAGAATCTCTAGATACTCTATAAATTCTAGAATTACGTTTTTTCGATATTTTGATATTTCCGCTTTTTTTTGAACTATTGCGATATTATTGCTAATTTTGCAGATATTTTGCTTTGTTAATATGCTTGAACGAATCCGTAATATAAAATATGTGTTGGTTGCTATAGCTGTTGTTATAGCAGTTGGCTCATTGTTGACATCTAACTATCTGATTTCTGATTTGAAGATGGAAGAGACAAAGAGGATGGAAGTTTGGGCGGAAGCTATGCGTTCTTTGAATTTGGCTGATGATAATACGGATTTGAATCTCGTTCTTCAAGTTATAAATGGAAATAACACAATACCAATAATTGTTGTTGATAAAGATGGAAAAGCTTTGTCTTCAAGAAATGTGGATAAAGTGTTTGCTGAAGGCGAAGATTCTCTTCGCTATTTGACGGCGTTAGCTAAAGAGTATAAAGATAATGGATGCTTTATAAAAATCGATCTGCCAGCAGAATTTGGTGAGTCAGAACACATGGGTATCTGTTATGATGAATCATTGATGTTGAAAAGATTAGCTATATATCCATACATTCAGTTAGGTGTTGTAGTCATATTTGTGCTTATTTCTATATTTGCTCTGTTTGCGGCGATGAAGGCAGAGCAGAATAAAGTATGGGTGGGATTGTCGAAGGAGACAGCTCATCAGTTGGGAACACCTATCTCAAGTTTGATGGCATGGCATGAGGTGCTGAAAGAATCTTATCCTGATGATGTGTTATTGCCGGAGATGGAGAAGGATATAAATAGGCTCAAACGAATTGCTGACCGTTTCTCTAAAATCGGTTCGATTCCTACTCCTAAACCAGAAGATGTGAAGGAAGTCTTAGAGCGTGTTGTTGTGTATATTGATAAACGCACATCCAATAAGGTGAAGATAAGTATGCATTTTCCAGAAGAGCCTGTTATCGCTAACATTATACCAAGCCTGTTTGAGTGGGTGGCTGAAAATTTATGTAAAAACGCGGTTGATGCAATGGAAGGCTCTGGTGCTATTGACCTTTATTTGGATGAAGACGATACTACTGTATTTGTTGAAATTAAGGATACTGGCAAAGGTATTCCAAATAAAAATTTCCAGTCAGTCTTTAAGCCTGGATTTACAACAAAGCAGCGAGGGTGGGGGCTTGGACTCTCTCTTGCTAAACGTATTGTTGAGGAATATCATAAGGGTAAAATTTTCGTAAAGGAATCTGTTGTTAATGTTGGTACAACCTTCAGAATAGAGCTTCCAAAGTCATGAGTTGTGATTTTTTATATAATATAGTTCAAAAACATGATGTTTTTTTTAATATTTAAATTATAATTCGTAACTTTGCAGCTCAAATGGAGAAAAGAAACAGTTATAGGATTGATTTGCTGGATTCTCAACTTAAAGGCAAACACTTTGAGTATGTGATTGGTGATGAGTTTTTCGAAAATATTGAAGGACTAATACATCGAGGCCAATTGCATTCTATTGTTGATTGTGTTGGGACAGGGTCAATTTATAAGTTTGTAATCCATACGGAAGGTGTGGTTATTGTTCCTTGTGATCGCTGTCTTGCTGATCTTGAATTGCGGATTGAGACAACAGACGAATTGAGCGTGAAGCTTGGCGATAATTACTCTGACGAAGGTGACTGTGTCGTTGTTTCTGAGGCAGAAGGTTATTTAGACCTTGCACAGTTCATCTATGAATTCGTTGCTCTCAGCATGCCGATTTCATGTTGTCACGAACCTGGGAAATGTGATGACACGATGATGGAAGAGCTCAGCAGACATCAGACTGCCCGAAGCGGTTTTGACGGTGATGAGGTGCAAGAGTTTGACAATGATGATGCAGAACAGTCGGAATCAGAAATTGATCCTCGCTGGGCTGCTTTAAAGAAATTGAAAAATTAATAGAAAAAAATAAAAAATTATGGCACATCCAAAAAGAAGACAGTCAAAGACTCGTACAAGAAAGAGAAGAACTCATGACGTAGCAGTTGCTCCAACACTTGCTGTATGCCCAAATTGCGGTGAGTTCTATGTTTATCACACAGTATGCCCATCATGTGGTTACTATCGTGGTAAGATTGCTATTGTCAAGGAAGCTGCAATTTAATAAATTCTCTCTCTCATGGGAAAGATTAATGCTGTTATAACCGGTATAGGTGGATGGGTTCCAACTTATATCCTTGACAATGAGGAGATGTCCACAATCGTTGATACAAGCGATGAGTGGATTATGCAACGCATTGGCGTGAAGACACGCCACATCCTCAAGCCAGAGGAAGGTGTTGGTACATCCTTCATGATGACAAAGGCTGTACAGCAGTTGCTCGACAAGACTGGTGTTGATCCAGATACTGTGGAGATGGTGCTTGTGGCTACAGTCACTCCTGATTATCACTTCCCTTCAACAGCTTCACTCATCATTGGCAACCTTGGTTTGAAGAATGCTTTTGGATTCGACATGGAGGCTGCGTGTGCAGGTTTCTTGTTTGCAATGGAAACTGCTGCTAACTTCATTCGTAGTGGACGTTATAAGAGAGTCATAGTTGTTGGTGGCGAACAGATGTCATCAATGACAAACTATGAGGATCGCAATACATGTCCAATCTTCGGTGATGGTGCAGCTTGCGTTATGATGGAGGCTACAGAGGAAGAGAATGTAGGTCTTATTGATAGTTATCTCCGTACTGATGGTCAGGGATATGCTAATCTTCACATGGCAGCTGGCGGTAGCGCAAAAATGCCAACTCACGAGACAGTTGATGCACGTGAGCACTACTGCTATCAGGAAGGCCGTGCAGTTTATAAGCATGCTGTTCTTGACATGAGTTCTGCGGTGAAGACTATCACAGAGCGACATGGTCTCAATAAGGACAATATTGACTGGGTGGTTCCTCATCAGGCAAACATCAATATTGAAGTTTCTGTGGCTGGTCGTATTGGTATAGAGGAAGACCACATTATGATCAACATCGACCATATGGCTAACACATCAAGCGGTACTCTCCCTCTCGCTCTTTGGGAGTATGAGCCACGCTTGAAGAAGGGCGACAAGCTTGTTTTCACAGCTTTCGGAGCAGGTTTCACATGGGGCGCGAGCTACATGATTTGGGGCTATGATGGAGCTGCAGAGGCTGCAAAGAGCCCAGCAGAATTCTATAAGGAAGGTGAAATAAGCCGCGAAGAGTGGTATGCAAAGAGAGGCAAGAAGTAATTTGAACTTTTTGTAATAACAAGATAATGAGAGCGCATCGCACAAGTACGGTGCGCTCTTTTTCTTTTTTATAAATTTTCTCATTTGAGTTTTTCTCAAATCTTTTCTTCTGATAATTATTTATTTACAACTTATTTTTTTGAAGAATGCATAAGTCTGGGTTTGTTAATATTGTAGGCAATCCGAATGTTGGAAAGTCCACTCTCATGAACTTATTGGTAGGCGAGAGGATTTCTATTGCAACATTTAAGGCACAAACAACTCGTCATCGTATAATGGGAATCATTAACGATGATGATGCTCAAATAGTCTTCTCTGATACTCCAGGAGTATTAAAGCCTAACTATAAGCTGCAGCAGTCGATGTTGGCGTTTTCTGAAAGTGCGCTTGTGGATGCTGATGTGCTTCTTTATGTGACAGACCCTGTTGAAAAAATAGATAAGAATGCAGATTTTCTATCTAAGGTGGCAGAGATGGAAGTGCCTGTGATGGTGCTTATAAATAAGATAGACCTCTCGAATGAGAAAGACATCGTTGCGCTTGTTGAACAATGGCATGAAGTGCTTCCGAAGGCAGAGATTGTTCCAATATCTGCCCTTCACAAGTTTAATGTGCAGCCTGTGCTTAACCGTATAAAGGAGCTGCTCCCAGAATGTCCTCCATATTTTGAGAAAGATCAGCTGACAGATAAGCCTGCTCGTTTCTTTGTCACAGAGATTATACGTGAAAAGATACTTCTTTACTATGACAAGGAGATACCTTATTCAGTGGAGGTGGGAGTGGAAAGCTTTAAGGAGGATAATCACCACATCCACATCAATGCTGTTATTTATGTGGAGCGTGACAGTCAGAAAGGCATCATCATCGGACATGGTGGTAAGGCTTTGAAGAAAGTGGCGACTGAGGCGCGCAAGAGTCTTGAGAAGTTCTTTGGAAAGAGCATTTATCTTGAGACATTCGTAAAAGTAGATAAAGACTGGAGAGACTCAGAGAAATCCCTCAATCTCTTTGGGTACAATCCAGAATAGCATATATAAGACAGAACCTCGCCCGTCCCCTCCCAAGGAGGGGTGAGCCATGCGGGATATGATGGCAGAGATGCCAGAAAGAGGCAGTATTAACCCAAAAGGTGATTATGGCTATCAGTTCGTAAGAATTACTGAAAAACAATTATGGCAAATTTAGTTGCAATTGTTGGACGACCAAATGTAGGTAAGTCCACGCTTTTCAATCGATTGACAAAGACTCGTCATGCAATCGTTAGTGACGAGGCAGGAACAACTCGTGACCGTCAGTATGGTAAATGTGAATGGGGAAACAAAGAGTTTTCCGTGGTAGATACTGGTGGATGGGTTGTCAATTCAGATGATGTGTTCGAGGAGGAGATTCGCCGTCAGGTGTTAATCGCAATCGAAGAATGTGATGTCATCTTATTCCTTGTAGATGTGAAGACAGGAGTCACCGACCTTGACATGGCAGTAGCAAACATTCTCCGCAGAAGTAAGCTGCCAACATTCCTGGTAAGTAACAAGGTTGATTCAAATGAACTTCGCTATGATTCATACGAGTTCTACAATTTAGGACTTGGTGAGCCATATTGCATCAGTTCGTTGACAGGAAGCGGTACGGGCGATCTTCTTGATGCTGTCGTTGCCAGCTTTACTAAAGAGATGAGCGAAGTTGTGGAAGATAATATCCCTCGTATTGCTGTTGTTGGCCGACCAAACGCAGGTAAGTCATCGATAATCAATGCCTTCCTCGACGATAACAGAAATGTTGTCACAGACATTGCTGGTACAACACGCGATTCTATATATACAAAATATGAGAAATTCGGATTCAACTTCTATCTTGTAGATACGGCAGGTATCCGTAAGAAAAACAAGGTGACAGAAGACCTTGAGTATTATTCTGTGATGCGAAGTATCCGAGCTATAGAAAACTCTGATGTTTGTGTGCTGATGGTGGATGCAACGCGAGGCATTGAAGGTCAGGATATAAACATCTTCCAGCTTGTACAGAAGAATCAGAAAGGTTTGGTTGTTGTGGTTAATAAATGGGATCTTGTAGAAGATAAGAGTAATGAGGCCATACGTTATTTCGAGCAGGCAATCCGTGACCGTTTTGCGCCATTTACTGACTTTACAATAATATTTGCTTCTGCTACTACAAAACAGCGTATTTTCCGTGTTTTGGAAGAGGCTCAAAGAGTGTATAATGTAAGGACAAACAAGGTGTCAACAGCGAAGTTGAATGAAGTTATGCTTCCTATCATAGAAGCGACTCCTCCACCTTCTCTTAAGGGCAAGTATATAAAGATCAAATATATAATGCAGATTCCTGATACACGCGTCCCTTCGTTTGTCTTCTATGCTAATCTTCCACAGTATGTGAAAGAGCCATATAAGAGATTCCTTGAGAATCAGATTCGTGAAAATTGGGATTTTAAGGGAACTCCTATCAATGTGTACATCAGACAGAAGTAAAAACTCTGCAATGAAGGCAATTCTTGTAGCAATTATCTCCTTCTGTATGTTGTGCTTTATTGCATGCGAAGAAGAGAAAGTTGTAAATAACCCTGCTGATGCTTCCAAAGACGCCTTTCTGGCATCTTTGGAAGCGTTAAATAAGGGTGACTATGATACGTATCTTAAAAGCGTTGATATGGGGCAGGATATGGATACTTTCCAGATACTTGTCTTGAAAAAAGCGCTGCAACAGCATCACGAGTGGGTCGTGCAAGTGAAAGATTCTATAAGCTCAGTGGATGTTGTTGATGTTAAAATGAAAAATGACAGCACAGCGACCATCTACTGTCAGTACACTTTCGGTGATAGCACGTCGGAAGTGTCTGCTCAGAAGATGAATAGAGTGTGTGGTGTTTGGAAATTGAGATTAAGAAACTGACATGTTTGTAGGTGTGTTTTTGAAGGCCTATTCCCATGAGAATCATTAATGAAACATACAAGTTTCGCTCCCCGAACTGAGCAAGTTGAATAGAATATGAAAAGCCAAAAACAACAGAATAAAAATTTATTTGCATCTAAAGTTGGCGCAATTCTTGCTGCAGCAGGAAGTGCAGTCGGGCTTGGAAACGTGTGGCGTTTTCCAACGGAGACAGGAGAGAATGGCGGTGCGGCGTTCATATTGATTTATGTGCTTTTCATGTTGCTGCTTGCTACGCCAATCATGGTTACGGAGTTTGTTATTGGCCGTCACGGACAAAGTTCTGTGGGCGAGTCATTTGTGAAGATGAGCGGTGGCAATAAAGCATGGCGATGGATGGGGCTTCTGCCTGTTGTTAGCGGAATACTCGTCTTGAGCTATTATGCAGTAATAGCAGGTTGGACGATGCATTATACTTCAGAGGCTCTTATGAATCATTTTTATGGTAAGACGGCAGCCGACTATTCTGCAGAGTTTGAGGCGTTTTCTTCCGACCCCGTCCGTCCGGTGATATGGACAGCAGTCATAATACTTCTTACAGGTGGTGTTGTTGCTCTTGGCGTGCAGAAAGGTATAGAGCGAGGGGCGAAGGTTATGATGCCTCTGCTGTTTCTTTTTATCATCATTCTTGTTGGCTGTTCATTGTCGTTGCCAGATGCGAGTAAGGGTTTGACATTCCTTTTCCGTCCTGATTTTTCAAAAGTTACAAGTTCGGTAGTGCTTAGTGCAATGGGGCAGGCATTTTTCTCTTTGAGCGTAGGCATAGGTTGTCTTTGTACTTATGCATGCTATTTCCAGAAGAATGTTGATTTGATGCATGACGGGATGAAAGTTGCTGTTATTGACACTTCAGTCGCGTTGTTGAGTGGTTTGATAATATTCCCTGCGGTATATTCTATTCCAGGATTGCAGCCAGATGCAGGGCCGTCGCTTGTGTTTGTTACTCTGCCAAATGTGTTTCAGCAAGTGTTTAGTGATAGTCCTGTCATAGCTTATTCCATGTCGCTGGTTTTTTACCTTCTTCTCGTTATGGCAGCATTAACAAGCAGTATATCAATGCTTGAGATGTCGTCAGTCTATTTCAGCACTAAATTTAAGATTCCAAGAGTCGTGTCAACTTTTGCTGTGTCGATAGTCTGTGTGGTATTAGGCTCGTTTTGTTCTCTGTCCTTTGGCGATTGGAAAGATGTGACATTTTTTGGGATGGGCTTTTTTGATTTGTTTGACTTTATCGTGGCTAAGTTGCTGATGCCAATAGGCGGATTTATCATGTGTGTGTTTGTTGGCTGGATTGTTGACAAGGAGGTGTTGAAGAACGAGATGACAAACGGTGGAGCCATCAAGAGTCCTCTGTATGTTGTGTATCGTTTCATCATCCGATATTTTGCGCCACTATGTATCTTCTTGATATTCGCTAATGAGCTTGGCTGGTTTAAGTGGCTTATGTGATGTCTTTTGCGGCGTTTATGCCACATGTGTATTAGCGAGTAAACGTATGTTGCTTTGTTCGCTAAAGCAAGTCGACGTTACGGGCAGATTCAAGTTACCTTTGTTGGCGAAGTGTATGACGTTGTGAGGTGGAGCGGCAAACGGCTGAACGTACGTTATTCTCTGTAAGTGTGTCAATTACATTTGTTAGATGTGGAGCAATAGCGGCTGTAGCACATATTATATATATGAAAAACTTTAAAAAGTGAGCATGAAAATTGGTGGGACGGATAAAAAACCGTATATTTGCAGTCGGTTTGTGCGCTTGTGAGAGGGCAATCCCATCTTGCGAGCCATATTTTTTTGTGAAAAATTTAAAATAATACAGTATATATGAATATTACAATTGAAAACCTTGATAAGGTTAATGCAGTTATTACTGCTGTAGTTGAGCCTGCAGACTATACAGACAAGTTTGCTAAGGCTATAAAGGAAGCACGAAAGAAAATCAATATGCCAGGTTTCCGTCCAGGTATGGTTCCAGCTGGATTGGTTAAGAAGCAGTTTGGTGAGTCAATCCTTGCAGAGGAAATCAATAAGATTCTTCAGGAAGGTCTTTTTGGATATATCCGTGAGAATAAGATTAACATGCTTGGTGAGCCACTTCCAACAGAAGACAATAACAATGTTGTTCTCAAGGAAGGCGAGAGCTTCACATTCAAGTTTGACCTTGCTATCGCTCCTGAGTTTGAGATTTCTCTCACAAAGAGAAACAAGCTTAACTACTACAATGTTGAGGTGTCTGACGAGATGGTTGAAAACCAGATCAACATGTACCGTCAGCGTGGCGGCAACTACGACAAGGTAGACTCTTACGAGGATAACGATATGGTTAAGGGTGTTATTACAGAGCTTAACGCTGAGAATCCTGTAACAGCAGAGGGCGTTGTAATGCTTCCAAAATATTTCAAGAACGACGACCAGAAGGCACTCTTCGCAGGTGTGAAGGTTAATGATGTTGTGACATTCAACCCATCTGTTGCTTATGACAACAATGAGGCAGAGCTCACATCACTTCTCAAGGTTGCTAAGGAGGATGCTCTCAACCACAAGGGCGATTTCACATTCCAGGTTACAGAAATCACTCGTTTCGTTCTCGGCCCAAT
Source organism: Bacteroidaceae bacterium (assembly GCA_024401215.1). Lineage (GTDB taxonomy): Bacteria > Bacteroidota > Bacteroidia > Bacteroidales > Bacteroidaceae > Minthosoma. The sequence goes on along the minus strand of JAKSLL010000060.1, from coordinate 15,878 downwards.
TGACCAGGAACTCTTTGATCAGGTATTCCCAGGTGCTGAAGTTAAGACAGAAGATGACTTCCGTGCTAAGATTAAGGAACTCATCGCAGGTCAGTTCGCTAAGGACAGCGATTACAAGTTCATCCTCGACGCTCGCAAGTACCTCACAGAGAGCGTAGGAAAGCTTGAATTCCCTGAGGAGAAACTTAAGAAGATTCTTCTTGCTAATGTTGGCGATCAGGAGAAGGTTGACGCACAGTATGAGAAGTCTATCGAGGAACTCACATGGCACCTCATCAAGGAGAAGCTTGTTGAGAAGTTTGAGATTAAGGTTGACGATGAGGATGTCAAGTCAATGGCTAAGGAAGTTACTAAGATGCAGTTTGCACAGTATGGTATGTTTAACATTCCAGAGGAGTATCTTGAGAACTCAGTTAAGGAGATGTTCAAGAAGCGTGAGACTGTTGACAACCTTATCGACCGTTGCGTAGAGGTTAAGCTCGGAGCTGCTCTCAAGGAGAAGGTTACTCTCGCAGAAAGCACAGTAAGCGCAGAAGAGTTCAACAAAATGTTTGAATAAAGTTAATTCTGGCATTTGACATCGTGGAAGATGTGAGAATGTTTAAAGAATTGGATTAAAAAAGTGGCAAGAATTTTGGTTCTTGCCACTTTTTTTTATAAATTTGTGATATAATAAATAACATAACAATAATTGAAACATTGAATTCTATATGATGAACGATTTTCAGAAATATGCTACAAAGCATTTGGGAGTGAATAGCATGGTACTTGATGATGTTATTAAGGCGCAAGCTGGTTATCTTAATCCGTATATTTTGGAGGAGCGCCAGCTTAATGTCACTCAGTTGGATGTGTTCTCTCGTCTTATGATGGATAGAATTATATTCCTCGGAACAGAAGTTAACGACTATACAGCAAATGTGCTTCAGGCTCAGATGCTTTATCTTGACAGCGTTGACAGCGGTAAGGATATTAGCATCTATATCAATTCTCCAGGTGGAAGTGTGTATGCAGGACTTGGCATTTACGATACAATGCAGTTTATCAACAGCGATGTGCAGACAATCTGTACAGGCATGGCGGCAAGTATGGCTGCGGTATTGCTCGTTGCTGGTAAGGAGGGCAAGAGAAGTGCGCTTCCTCATAGCCGCATTATGATTCATCAGCCAATGGGAGGCGCTCAGGGTCAAGCAAGTGACATTGAGATTACTGCCCGTGAGATTCAGAAACTCAAAAAGGAACTTTACACTATAATCAGCGATCATAGCCATCAGCCATTCGATAAGGTCTGGGCTGACAGCGACCGTGACTACTGGATGACAGCGGACGAGGCTAAGGAGTACGGCATGATTGACGAGGTTCTTGTGAGAAAGTTGTAATTTGAGCGAGTTTCGTGACTGTTTGTCTTAGCTCATTGTGTGATGATGGGATTGCCAGTCACGAAACTTCACATTATATAATATATAAATATCAGTTGATTTTTGTTCGTACAGGAAGTGTTTGATGCGTGTTGCTCCCCGCAGCAAGAGATGCCAAACATTATTAGAATAAGATTCGCGGAAAAGAATAGGATAGAAAGTGGTAAAAGTAAGGAAATGCTCATTTTGTGGGCGTAAAGAGGATGAGGTCAATCTTCTGATTTCTGGAATTGACGGTTTCATTTGTGAGTCATGTGTGGAGCAGGCAGGGTTGATATTACGTGATGCTCAGATTCACAAGCCAGTTACATCAGCAGGCTTGAAGAATCTGCCAAAGCCAAAAGAGATAAAAGAGTATCTTGACAAATATGTCATAGGTCAGGATGCCGCAAAGATGTCTCTTTCTGTTGCTGTTTACAACCATTACAAGCGTGTGAACAATCCAGGAAATGACGATGTTGAGATAGAGAAGTCAAACATCGTGATGGTGGGAAGCACAGGTACGGGAAAGACTCTTCTCGCTCGCACCATTGCAAAGATGCTGCTGGTGCCGTTTGCCATTGTTGATGCAACAGTCCTCACGGAGGCCGGCTATGTAGGTGAAGATGTAGAGAGCCTTTTGGTGAGACTGCTTCAGGCTGCAGACGGCAATGTGGAGGAAGCGCAGCGAGGCATTGTGTTTATTGATGAAATAGATAAGATTGCTCGTAAGAGCGACAACCCAAGTATAACTCGTGATGTGAGTGGTGAGGGTGTTCAGCAGGGACTTTTGAAATTGCTTGAAGGAAGCGTTGTCAATGTGCCACCTCAGGGTGGACGCAAACATCCTGAACAGAAATTCATTCAGGTTGACACCAAGAACATACTTTTCATTTGCGGAGGTGCTTTCGATGGCATTGAAAAGCGAATAGCACAGCGACTGAACACGCATGTGGTAGGATTTGACGCTGCAAGGAATGTGGCGAAGATTGACAAGGGCAATATGATGCAGTATATAGCTCCGATGGATTTGAAATCTTTCGGTTTGATACCGGAAATCATCGGTCGTCTTCCAATACTCACGCATCTTGAACCTCTCGACAGAAATGCGCTGCGTAAGATTTTGACAGAACCGAAAAATTCAATTATCAAGCAGTATGTCAAGATTTTTGAGCTTGACAATGTGAAGCTTGAATTTGAGGATGCTGTTCTTGACTATGTGGTGGACAAGGCTGTTGAATATGGACTTGGCGCTCGAGGACTTCGCTCGCTTATAGAAACGATAATGATGGAACCGATGTTTGAGGTGCCTTCTTTGGGAGTGGATAAGTTTGTTGTTACGCTTGAACTTGCGAAGGCTAAGGTCGAAAGCGCAAATATGTCTGTTCTTAAAGAAAGTTCAGAAGACAGATAACAAGCGATTTGTGATAAGTGGTGATGAAATAAGTAGGTGCTCAAAAATTTTTATCATCACTTATGACATTTTTTTGATGTTTTCTTTGCAAAATAAAAACTAGATTATTAACTTTGTTTGTAGAAATTTATTAACCTCGAAAATACTATACTTATTAATAAACAATGGAAAAGCCTGTAGACCTCCAGCAAGCCCTAAAATATTATTTTGGTTTTGATGCGTTTAAGGGCGATCAAGAAACAATCATAAAGAATCTTCTTGACCGCAATGACACATTTGTGCTCATGCCAACAGGTGGAGGGAAGTCTCTCTGCTACCAGTTGCCTGCGCTTATGATGGAAGGTACAGCAATCGTGATTTCTCCACTGATTGCGTTGATGAAAAATCAGGTTGATGCCATAAAATATATAAGTGAAGAAGATAGTATTGCGCATTTCATAAACTCCTCTCTCACAAAGTCTAATATAGAGCAAGTTAAGTCTGATATAATGTCGGGCAAGACAAAAATGCTTTATGTGGCGCCAGAGTCGCTGACTAAGGAGGAGAATGTGGAATTTCTCAGACAGGTTAATATCTCTTTCTTTGCAATAGATGAGGCTCATTGTATTTCGGAGTGGGGGCATGATTTCCGCCCGGAATACCGTAAGATACGTCCGATAATAAATTGGATAGCAATGGCTCCGGTTATAGAACTGTTTGAGCCAAAGGAGAAAATGGCGGGAATCAGAGATTTCCTCTTAGAGCTGAAGAAAAGCAAGGCGGAATTTGACGAACTTGAGAGCGAGTATAAGAAATTCCCAGAACGTGTTGACATAAACGAATATAATGCGTTGTCGGAAAAAGTCAAAGGCTTGATGGCGTTGATAGCTTTCCGTAGGGAAATGAAAGATTCTATCAAGGACAAGTCTGACAAGAGCTCGCGTCTTGACACGAAATTCCTTAATTCAATTCTTGCACTTATGCCTTCTTTCCGTAAGAATTACATGGCATTGAGGGAAAAGTTGAATGGAGTCGAGGTTGTGGATAGCTTGCCTGAACTTCCATCGGATGAAAGCATAAATGAAGCTTTTGAGAAAATCTGCAATGTGCCAGTCATCGCCCTTACGGCGACAGCAACCGATAAGGTGCGCATTGATATAAAGAGGAGTCTCGGAATTCTTGAAGCCAAGGACTACAAGTCGTCTTTCAATAGACCAAACCTCTACTATGAGGTGAGACAGAAGACAGAGAATGTTGATAAAGACATAATAAAGTTTATTAAGCAGAATCCAGGCAAGAGCGGCATTATATATTGTCTTAGCAGGAAGAAAGTTGAAGAACTTGCAGAGGTCTTAAAGGCTAATTCTATCAAAGCGTGTCCATATCATGCAGGAATGGACACGAAAGACAGGAATGAGGCTCAAGACAATTTCCTTAAAGAACGTGTTGATGTTATTGTTGCCACTATTGCTTTCGGAATGGGAATAGACAAGCCTGATGTGAGATTTGTCATCCATTACGATATTCCAAAGAGTCTTGAAGGCTATTACCAAGAGACTGGCAGAGCAGGTAGAGATGGCGGTGAAGGTAAGTGTGTTGCCTTCTATTGCCAGAAGGATCTTGAAAAGCTTGAGAAGTTTATGAAAGATAAGACTCCTGCCGAGAAGGATATTGGCAATCACTTGCTAAGCGAGACGGCTCAGTATTGCGAGTCTTCTGTCTGCAGGCGCAAAATGATTTTGCATTATTTTGGCGAGGAATACAAGGAGTGTAATTGCGGAAACTGCGATAATTGCTTGCATCCGAAGACAAAGATTGAGGCAAAAGACAATCTGCTTTTAGCTTTGCAGGCTATAGTAGCCACGAAGGAAAACTTCAGAGCGGATTATATTATAAAGATTCTAAGAGGAGAGGAGACAGACGCAATCTGCAACCATCGTCATAACGAACTTGAAATGTTTGGGGCAGGAGCTGATGTTGAAGAGGCGATGTGGAATGCGATTTTCAGTCAGGCAGGCCTTGAAGGTTACCTGCAGAAGGAGGTGGAGAGCTATGGAGTCTTGAAGCTTACTAAGGCAGGAAAGAAGTTTGTGAAGAAGCCTACATCTTTTATGATTGTCGAGAACAACGGTTTTGATGATGAAGCCGAGGACAATGGCGAGATGGGAGGTGCTGGCGTGGCTGACGAGGCTTTGTATGGCATGCTGTTGGACCTTCGCAGAAAGATAGCAAGGAAGCATGATGTTCCACCATATGTTGTGTTCTTGGATGTCTCTCTCGAGTCTATGGCATCTCTTTATCCTATAAGCATAGAAGAACTCCAAAATATTCCTGGAGTTGGTGCGGGAAAGGCAAGGAGATACGGGTCGGATTTCTGCAAGCTCATAAAGAAGTATTGCGAAGAGAATGATGTCGTGCGTCCGACAGATATGCGTGTTCGTACCGTTGCAAATAAGTCCAAAGTCAAGGTGAAGATTATTCAAGCAGTAGATAGAAAGATAGACCTTGAAGATATCGCGAAGAACAATGGTCTGGACTTTGATGAACTGCTTGCCGAGATGGAAGCGATAGTTTACAGCGGCACAAAGCTGAACATAGATTATTATTTGGAATATTATGATTTGGATGAGGACATAATTGATGAAATCTATGACTATTTCCGTGAAAGCGAGACGGATGATATAGATGTTGCGCTGGATAGCATAGGAAGCGAAGTGTATGAGGAAGATGTCCGTCTTGTTCGAATAAAGTTTATAAGCGAAATGGCAAATTAATATGTGTGGGATGGGACGCTATGGCGTTCCATTCTTCGTTTTTAAAAAATATGATGAAATTCTTCGCTGTTCATATTTCATATTCAATTAAAATTTCGTAACTTTGCATGCAATAAAATTATAAACAATATGTCATCATTTATTGCAGATAAAGTTGTAATGGAAGGATTAACTTATGATGATGTGCTTCTTATTCCAGCATATTCAGAAGTCCTTCCACGTGAGGTTTCCCTCAGCACCAAGTTCTCTCGTAACATTGATCTTAAAATTCCTTTTGTAACTGCCGCAATGGATACAGTTACAGAAGCCCCTATGGCTATAGCAATAGCACGCGAGGGTGGTATAGGCGTTATTCATAAGAACATGTCTATCGAAGAGCAAGCTCGTCAGGTTGCAATTGTTAAGCGTGCTGAGAATGGAATGATTTATGATCCTGTCACAATCATGCGTGGTAAGACTGTGCAAGATGCTCTTGATATGATGGCTGAGTATCATATCGGTGGTATCCCTGTTGTTGACAAGGACGGAAAGCTTGTTGGTATCGTGACAAACCGTGACCTTCGTTTCCAAACTGATATGTCTCGTAAAATAGATGAGGTGATGACAAAGGAAAACCTTGTTGTGACTCATCAGCAGGCTGATTTGGAGTCTGCGTCAAAGATTCTTCTTGAACATAAAATTGAGAAGCTTCCAGTTGTTGATGACGACAATAGGCTCATAGGTCTTATCACTTATAAAGATATAACAAAAGCAAAGGATAAGCCAATGGCATGTAAAGACGCTAAAGGACGTCTTCGTGTTGCTGCTGGTGTTGGTGTTACTGCTGATACATTCCAGCGTATGGAAGCATTGGTGAAGGCTGGTGTTGATGCTATTGTAATTGATACAGCTCACGGTCATTCTAAAGGTGTGCTTGAGAAGGTTCGTGAAGCAAAGAAGGCATTCCCAGAAGTGGATATTGTTGTTGGAAATATAGCAACAGGCGCAGCTGCGAAAGATCTTGTTGAGGCAGGTGCAGATGCGGTAAAGGTTGGTATCGGTCCTGGTTCTATTTGTACAACTCGTGTTGTAGCCGGAGTGGGAGTACCTCAGCTCAGCGCTGTATATGATGTAGCTCAGTCTCTTGCAGGCACAGGTGTTCCTTTGATTGCTGATGGTGGACTTCGCTATTCAGGTGATGTTGTCAAGGCGTTGGCTGCTGGCGGCTACTGCGTGATGATTGGTTCGCTTGTTGCAGGAACAGAAGAAGCTCCAGGAGAGACGATTCTTTTCAATGGACGTAAGTTTAAGTCATATCGTGGAATGGGTTCTCTTGAGGCAATGGAGAAGGGGTCTGCAGATCGCTATTTCCAGGGAGGCGTTAAGGAGACAAAGAAGCTTGTTCCGGAGGGTATTGCTGGACGAGTTCCTTATAAAGGTACAGTTCAGGAAGTTATCTATCAGCTTGTTGGTGGACTTCGTTCTGGAATGGGATATTGTGGAGCGGAAAATATTGAAAAACTGCACAATGCGAAATTCACTCGTATAACAAATGCGGGTGTATTGGAGAGTCATCCTCATGAGGTTATTATTACAAGTGAGGCTCCAAACTATAGCCGTCCGCAGTAAAAAATATTCAAGAATTGTTAAAAATGTGATATGTTAGCGACTACCATTCGTTTGGTAGTCGCTTTTTCATTTATTTTTCGTAACTTTGCAAGATAAATTGTTAAGAAGATAAATTAATCATAAATGAAGAAGATAACTATAGCATTGGCATCATTTGTTGCAAGCCTTTCTCTTATGGCTCAGGCTGATGATCCAGTAATAATGAAGATAAATGGAAAGAATATCACTCGAAGCGAGTTTGAATATTCATTCAATAAGAACAACTCTGACGGTGTGATTGACAAAAAGACCGTAGAAGAGTATGTGCCGCTGTTTGTTGACTTTAAATTGAAAGTGGCAGAAGCAGAAAACCAAAAGATAGACACCATCTCAAGCATACGTAAAGAGCTGAGTGAGTATAAGGAGCAGATGGTGGTGCCAACATTGGTTGACTCTGTGTTCATTGAAAATGAAGCGCGCAATACATACAAAAAGACAGCTGAGCGTTTTGAAGGACAGGATTTGTTGACTGCAAGTCACATTCTTATAATGCTCAGACAAGACGCTACCGCAGAGCAGGAAGCAATAGCCAAAGCGCGAATAGATTCAATCTACAGAGTACTAAAATCCGTTTCTGCGTCAGAACTGTCTGAAAAGTTTGCAGAGATGGCGAAAGAAAAAAGTGATGACAAGGCAAGTGGAATGCGTGGAGGTGCTTTAGGACAGTTTGGAAAAGGCATGATGATTCCTGATTTCGAAAAAGCAGCATTCGCATTGAAAGCAGGAGAGTTGTCGGCACCAATTAAGTCAACAGTGGGCTATCACATAATTTATATGATAGAGCGCCATCCTTTTGAGCCATACGAGTATCATCGTGAAAATATTTTGCAGTTCCTCGATCAGCGCGGCATAAGAGAGGCCTCTGCAAATGCTATGATTGACTCTTTGGCAAATAAGAAAGGTATGACTCGCAGTCAGGTTATAGATGAATTGCATGAGCAACTTATTTCTACAGACAGAGAGTTAAGATATCTGTCTCAGGAATACTATGATGGTACTCTCATGTATGAAGTGGCTCAGAAAGATGTTTGGGATAAAGCTCAGAAAGATACAAATGGGCAAGAAGCATTTTTCAAGTCACACAAGAAAGATTATGCATGGGATCTGCCTCACTTCGCAGGCATAATAATGCATGCAAAAGATGCAGCAACAATAGCGAAGGCAAAATCTTTGCTTAAAGGTGTTGCAGAGGAAGATTATGCAAAGGCTGTGACATCGGCACTCAATAACGATTCTGTTAAAGTTATTAGAGTGGAGAAGGGCATATTTAAGATTGGTGAGAATGCAAATGTTGATAAGCTAGCATTCAAGCAGAGCTGTGAGTTGAAGCCAATGAAGGACTTTGAGGCAACTGATGTTTACGGAAAAGTCCTCAAAGCACCTCGTACAAGTAAGGATGTTCGTGGTCAAGTAACCACAGACTACCAGAATGCTCTTGAAAAGAAATGGGTGGATGGACTTCGAAAGAAATTTGAAGTATTTGTGTTTGAGGATGTTGTGAAAACTGTAAATAAACATTAAGATTTAATATGAATATTCGGTATTTTTCCTCTTTAGTTTTATTCGCATTGTCATTGTGTGCCTTTGCTCAGGGTAAGAGCAATGTGATAGATGAGGTTGTTTGGGTTGTAGGCGATGAGGCTATATTGAAGTCGGATGTTGAGAATGCACGAATTGAAGCATTGAGAAATGGTCAGCGTTGGGATGGTGACCCATATTGTGTTATTCCAGAGCAGTTAGCAATACAGAAGCTTTTCCTTAATCAGGCAGCAATCGATTCTGTTGAAGTATCTGACGCAGATGTGTTCAGAGAGGTTGACAATCATGTCGCTGAATTGATTCAAGATTGTGGTTCAAAGGAGAAAATGGAAGAGTTGACAGGAAAGACGAATACCCAGATTCGTGAGTATTTGTACACGGTGTTGCGAGAAGGCGAGATGACGAAGCAGGTTCGTAGCAATCTTGTAAAAGATATAAAGGTGACTCCAGCGCAGGTAAGACGATATTTCAAGGATATGCCAGAGGATAGCATACCTTTTGTGCCAACAATGGTTGAATGCCAGATAATCACACGAGAGCCAGTAATCCCTCAAGAAGAGATAGAGCGTGTTAAGAGTGAATTGCGTGGATACACAGAACGCATAAATAATGGGACAATGGACTTCGGACAACTTGCAAGGATGTATTCTGAGGATAAGATGTCAGCAAGAGAGGGCGGAGAAATGGATTGGGCAGGACGCGGAAGTTATGTGCCAGAATTTGCTAATGTCGCATTCAACCTTACTGATACAAAGACTGTGTCAAAGATTGTTGAAACAGAATATGGATTCCATATCATCCAATTGCTGGAGAAGAAGGGAGATAGAATAAGATGTCGTCACATTTTGCGCAAGCCTAAGGTTACGATGGAGGCTTTGCAGAATTGTGTGAATGACCTTGATACAATTACAAGCGAGATAAAAGAAGGAAAGTTTACCTTTGATGAATGTACATCAAGAATATCTTATGATAAGGATACTCGAAACAATCATGGATTGATGTATAATCCAGGAACATCTACTTCGAAATTTGAATTGAAGGACTTGCCTGTAGAAGTGGCTCACGCTGTTTCTGCATTGAAGGTAGGAGAAATTTCTAAGCCTTTCATCATGGTGAACTCTAAGGGCAAGGAAGTGGTCGCAATCGTGAAACTGAAGACAAGAATTAATGGACATAGAGCAACAATGGCTGATGATTATCAGATTTTGCAAAATGTTGTCGTGGAGAAACTTAGTGAGGAGAAGATTGAGTCTTGGATTCGTGAAAAGCAGAAGACCACTTATGTACATATTAATGATGAGTGGAAAAACTGTGAATTTAAATATCCTGGTTGGGTTAAGTAGTTTATATAGAAATCGTTCGGTTTGAAAAGAAGACGTAATAACATATTTATAAAAAGATTTTTGATAGGCATAATATGCCTGTCAACTTTTTATGTGCTATTAGCTTCAACGTCAGGTGATAATAATAGAAAGAAATCTGGTGAGCAGGTAAAGCTAATTCATAGTGATGTGCTTTATAAGAATTATTCTGACATTCGTGCTGATGTGCTTGTAGGTAATGTAAGATTGTACCATGACGGTATGTATCTTGATTGCGATAGCGCAAGGTTTTATAGAGATGACAATACGTTCAATGCGTATGGGCATGTCAAAATGTTGCAAGGGGATACTCTGTCACTTGTGTCTGACACATTATTATATAATGGGCCGATGATGCAAGCCCATGCTCAAGGAAATGCTGTTCTTACGCACCGCGGAACAAAGTTGCAGACACATATTATTGATTACGACAGGATGGAGGGTGTTGGTTTCTATCCTATGCATGGAGTGCTGTATGATGGTGACAATGTGTTGAATTCTGATTATGGACAATATACTCCAGCTTTGAGCGAAGCCGTTTTTAAGGATAATGTAGTTGTTGAGAATCCGAAATTCAATTTGAAGACGCAGGAATTGTATTATTATTCCAATACTAAAACAGCAAAAATAATATCAGAAACGAATATAATATCTTCTGATAGCACATTTGTCTATGCGGTGAGGGGCGATTATAATACACAGAATGGGCAGGCGAATTTGCTGGATCGTTCACATGTGTATAAAGATATGCGAGACATTGTTGGTGATAGCTTGTTTTATGATAATGAACTTGGAATCAGTGAGGCATATAAAAATGTGATTCTTACAGATGTGGAGAATAAATGTATGCTAACAGGAGATTTCTGCAGATACGAGGACCATTCAGGTGTTGCGATTGCAACAGACAGCGCAGTGTGTTATGAGTTTTCTGGCAAAGATACGTTATATGTGCATGGTGATACTCTGAAAATGATTACATATAATCAGAAAACAGACTCAATGTATCGTGATTTGTTTGCATACCATAAAGTGAGAATGTTTCGTTCTGATTTTCAAGGTGTATGTGATTCTTTAGTGTCGCATCAGAAAGATTCATGCACTTATCTTTTTGGTCAGCCAATCTTGTGGAATGAGGGTCAGCAAGTTTTTGGTGAGGAGATTCGAGTTTATAATAATGACAGCACAATAGACTGGATACATATTATAAACCAGGCAATGACGATTGAAAAATTGGATTCTGTGTCGTTCAATCAGGTGTCATCGAAAGAGATGTTTTGCTATTTTGAAAATGGAGAGATAGCAAGGAATCGTGCAAAAGGGAATGTGTATGTGAATTATTTCATTGAAGAGTCAGACGGGACGAGAACGGGAATGAATTATACAGAAACGCCTGAGATGATTCTGTATATGGAAAACAAAAAGATATTCAAAATTTGGATGTCAACCCCTACAGGAAGTATGTTCCCAGCATTAGCTATACCTGAAGATAAACGTTATCTGACAGGTTTTGCCTGGTTTGATTATATTCGCCCTCAAACTAAAGATGATATTTTTGGGTGGCGTTCAAAGTCTCAGGAACAGATGCTGAAAACTACACAGAAGAAGATTGTGCCTAAGCAGCAATTGAAAGATATTAGATGATTGTGATTTGAATACACATTATATATAATAGAGATATGGGAATGTTTACTACACGAAAGCCAAGAGGCTTTCAGCATAATTATATTTATTATGACCCAAGAAAGGAGAAACTGAAGGAGATAGACGAAAGGGCAAAGCGTGAGCTGGGCATTTTGCCTCCTAAAGAATTCTCTCCTGAAGATATTCGAGGAAAATTTGTCCAAGCAACAACTCATTTGAAGCGCAGAAAAGAGAGTGGGAGAAAGCCAATTTCTTACGGCGTGCTAATAATAACAATTGTTTTGTTGCTGCTGCTTATGCATTATCTCTATACAGGCCGTCTGGCATTCTAATTTTGTTTGTAATATCCAAGAAATATGGACGATATTATTCATGTTCTTCCTGACTCTGTCGCAAACCAGATTGCAGCTGGTGAAGTTGTGCAACGCCCATCTTCTGTTGTGAAGGAAATGGTGGAGAACTCTATAGATGCTGGAGCCCAGAACATACAGATATTGATTGTTGATGGGGGCAAGACGAATATACAAATAATAGATGATGGAAAAGGCATGTCTGAAACAGATGCTCGATTGTCCTTTGATAGGCATGCCACTTCGAAAATCAATAAAGCAGAAGATCTTTTCAATCTTTCAACAATGGGTTTCCGTGGAGAAGCTTTGGCGAGTATTGCTGCGGTGGCTCAAGTTGAACTGAAGACTAGAAGAGAAGAAGACGAATTGGGTACATTTGTTTGCATCTCTGGTTCAAAAATAGAGCGCCAAGAGTTAGTCGCATGCCCTGTTGGTAGTAATTTTTCAGTACAAAATTTGTTCTTTAATATCCCTGCTCGCAGACGATTTCTCAAGTCTAATCAGACTGAGTTGACAAATGTGGTCAGCGAATTTCAGCGTATTGCACTTGTACATCCTGACATCTCTTTTACATTATATAATAATGGTGTGGAAATGTATAAGTTGCCAAAGACATCTGTAAGGCAGCGAATTGTAGATGTGTTTGGTAAGAAGATAAATGCTGATTTGCTTCCATTAGAGGTAGAGACGTCTCTTGTTCGTATGTCGGGATTTGTGGGTAAACCGGAATCTTCAAAAAAGAAGGGGAGTCATCAGTATTTTTTTGTTAATGGGCGTTATATGCGGCATCCGTATTTTCATAGCGCAGTTATGAAATCATACGAGAATTTGATTCCTGTTGGCGATCATGTGTCATATTTTATTTATTTTTCTGTTGATCCTTCGTCCATCGATGTTAATGTTCATCCAACAAAAACAGAAATAAAGTTTGATAATGAACAGCCGATATGGCAGGTACTTGCTGCTGCAGTGAAAGAAACGCTCGGGAGATTTAGCAATGTCCCGTTGATAGACTTTGATGTAGAAGGCAAGCCAGATATCCCTGTTATGGGGATGACAAGGGCGACTATACCAAATCAGCCTCGAGTGTCATCGTCGTATAACCCTTTTGATAATTCGTCGTCATATAAATCATCTTCCAAAGGATGGGATAGCTTGTATGAGATTGCGGGGACGACAAATATGGGTAAATCGGAAGCTTTCCATATTGATGGAGTGCAGGCCAGTTTTGATGATGTGCCAATATCTGACGTCTCATCATGTGAACAAACACATTTACAACCTTCTCTTTGGAATGAAAGTGATGATGAGAATAATGAATCTTTCAACTTGGAAACTCATGTGCCTCGCTTTCAGTTTCAAGGTCGATTTATTATAACTCCATCCAAACAGGGTGTTATGGTTGTTGATCAGAGAAGAGCACACATCCGTATATTGTTCGAACAAAATATGCGTTGTCTGAAGTCGCACAGACGTCCTTCTCAAAAAGTGTTGTTCCCTGAGATAGTTCAGTTCGACAGAATGGAATTGATAGTCTTGGAGGATATAATTGATGATATCTCTAGTCTTGGGTTTGAACTTACAAATCTTGGTGGTGGGTCATATTCAATAAATGGCACTCCGACGGGTATTGAAGGTGTGAATGTAGAGCGCCTTCTTCATGATTTTGTTATCTCAGCAAAGGAAAAAACTAAAGACATGAAGTCAGAATGTCATGAGGCTTTGGCTTTGACGATGGCTAAAAGTTCTGCTATTGTATACGGACAGGTGCTGACCTCTGTGGAGATGGATAGACTGATTGATGACTTGTTCTCATTCGAACAATCTGCAAGGACTCCGGATGGAAAAATAATCTATTCGGTTGTTGAAACAAAGACGTTAGAGAGTTTTTTCATCTAAAATAAGATTATTTGGAGATGGTTTTTATATGTTTTTAACACAAAAAGCTGTGTTTTTATAAAAAATGATAGTTTTAAATCATTTTTTTTTGAAAAAAAGATATAACGAATGAAGTAAAATTATTACCTTTGCATCGAATTATAGTGAGAATTCTCTTTATGTGGGATTGAGCATTGATTCAAATAAATTAGATTATACTATAAAGAATGAATGAAATACCGTGAAAATTTTTACCCAATTTCTTTTGTTCTTGTTTTAGTTAAGGATATAAATTAATTATGTTTTATTAAAAATTGTATTTATGAAAAAGTTAATGATGGCGTTGGCCTTTATCGGCCTTGGTACTGCTGCTGCAAACGCACAGTGCGACGAATTCGCAACACCAACGACAAACAAGTACAGTGTAGCTACTAACTCTTTTTGGGACAATTGGTATGTACAGCTTGGAGTTGATGCACATGTGATAGATGTCTATGACAATGGTGCTCATCTTCTCTCTGGCGAGTGGCACGACACCCGTACTTATGGTGTTGACGTTGCAGTAGGTAAGTGGTTTACTCCAGGAATTGGAACTCGTCTTAAGCTTAATTGGCAGAATGGTCAGTTCCCACACGCATTCCGTAATCAGGATCATGTTAGCGAGTACATCCCTAGTTGCGAGGCTGGTGGATATGCTACTCTCTATTTTGACACTCAGTTCAATCTTATCAATATGATTTCTGGTTATAGCGAAGATCGTATGTGGAATCTCAGCGTATTCCCACGTCTTGGTCTTAGCCGTAATTTCGACACTAACAACTGGTCTCCACAGCTTGGTGTAGGTCTTGAGTCATCTTGGAATATTACTAAGAATGTTGCTGTATATGCAGATTTGGCATATTGCTGGGCAACAGATGGTCTTGCAGCATATGAGTCAAACAGTTCTGGTATGTTTGTAGGAAATGGCATCGCTCAGATTGATCTTGGTGTAACAATCGGTCTCGGTAAGCAGGGATGGTCAAAGGCTGTTTCTCTTGATGATTACGAGGCACTTTCAGCAGAGGCATGCTCAAAGCTCGCTGCACTCCGTGCACAGCTTAAGGCAGAGCAGGACGAGAATGCTCGTCTTCGCGACCTTCTTGCTAAGCAGCCAACTGAGAAGATCATTAAGGAAACTATCGTAACAAGCAATGCTGCTTCTGTATTCTTCAACCTCAACTCTTCAAAGATTAATTCTAAGAAGGATCTTATCAACATCGATGCAGTTGCTTCTGCAGCTAAGAACTCTGGTGCAAAGGTTGTTGTAACAGGTTCTGCTGATAGCAAGACTGGATCTTCTGCTTACAACCAGAAGCTTTCTGAGTCTCGTGCTCAGGCTGTTGCAGACGAGCTCGTTAAGCTTGGTGTAGATCGTTCAAAGATCGAGGTTAAGGGAATTGGTGGTGTTAATGACGTAACTCCATACAACCTCAACCGTCGCGCAGTTATCGAACTCAAGTAATTGGATAGATAATATAAATAATATGGGTCATCACATTAGTGGTGGCCCATTTTTTTTATTTTGAGCATTGATTGGTTGTGTTTTTGTGTGGCTGTTATTTTGAGGTGGCATTCTTACAAATATGCGTTGGCGTGTATTTGTTATCTTTTTGGTGTAGGCATGAACAAAAAATGCATGTTACATTTTGTTGATATGTATAAAATTTGTAACTTTGCATCGCTTTTGAGAAAAGACGTTTCAAACGGGATGTAGTACAGTTGGTAGTATACTTGGTTTGGGACCAAGGGGTCGCACGTTCGAGTCGTGTCATCCCGACAAAAGAAATCGTCAACTCAAACAGTGCGGGATGTAGTACAGTTGGTAGTATACTTGGTTTGGGACCAAGGGGTCGCACGTT
>JAKSLL010000006.1 GCA_024401215.1 Bacteroidaceae bacterium | reverse complement strand
TCTTATCACGCATGAGAATCTCTGTGTCTCGCTTCTCGATGGCGCTGAAATATTCGTCCTCCACGTTCATGTCGTGGCGCAGCTTGCTGTCAGAGGCAGCCTCCTTCAGCTTGCGCAGGATGTAGAGAACCTCATCATTGTCAGAGTACAGATTCTCGTCTATCATCAGAATCTGCTGGTTGCTCTCCTGTTTGCGTGACTGATCAAACACGTTGAGCACATTCTCAAGACGATTATGGAGCTGGCCGTGCAGACGCGGAATCTGCACGATGATGCTGTCGTGCGTCAGACTGTCAACAAAAGCGTTTGGCAGTCCCTTGGTCACCTCGTTGCCGTAATAGTCGTAGTGCTTGTGATTTACATAAAGGATAGGCTCCTCTATTTCGCCTACCTTGTGGCCAAGCAGATAAACGGTGACCATCGGTATGGCATAGCCATGTCGATCTTCCTTGTTGATGTTCTCTGGGTTGGCATAGTGGGCACCAAGGTACTGGCGGAAGCGCAGAGTCTCCGTTTCAAGCCATGTTTTCTGCAGTTCGATGAGCACAAGATGCGTAGTGCCATCATTCTCAAGCACGCGAGCACCGAAGTCGATGCGGAATATGGATAGCGTGTCACGGGTGGTGTTGGCATACTCGTTGCGGCGTATCTTGACTTCCACCACTTCCTTTTTCAACAGAGCGGAGAGAATTGTCTTGGCAATGCGTTCATCCTCCATGATGTACTTGAACACAATGTCGTAAATAGGGTTTGCAACTTGTAACATGGCTTTCTTCTTTTTAGGTTCTACTTATCTTCATTGCAAAGATATTCATAAAAGACTAATCAACAAAACTTTATTGCAAAAAAATTGTTAAGTAGGTGATCAAAATTAGTTCAAGCAGTCTCAATAAACATGTTATTGTCGAATGGTGTTTATTCGTTTATCGCCAATTACCATCTCCAAGTGGTGAAGCACCATTTGGAGATGACATCATCAGTTACGCATATTCTTTTTGATGGCTTCCTCGTATAGATGCACCATCTGCTTAGCCTTGTTGTCCCAGCTTAGCTCTTCTGCATGCACATAACAATTATCACTCATCTGTTTAAGTCTTTCTCTATCATTATATAAAGACTCAATTGCAGATGCAAAATCCTTTACCGACTGTTCTGGATTTGACAGAGGAATCTTTATTCCTACCTTATCATTTACAGAATCACCTTGTCCACAAGTATCATGGCACACAACAGGCAATCCATTGGCAAAAGCCTCTAAAACAACATGAGGTGTACCTTCTGCCACACTTGTAAAAAGTAAAACATGAGCTTTATGCATCAAACTTTGAACTTCATAATGAGACACCACACCATGCCATACAATTCTATCTTCAATTCCTAAACTTTTAGCAAGAAACTTATATTGCGACACATCACCTCCTCCTATAATATGAAGACAGATATTATCATTTGGGATTACAGCAACAGTCTTCAATGCCACCCCTAGCTGCTTTCTAAAATCCATCTTCCCAACCCACAGAATGTCAAACTTTTGTAATCTTACATTTGATTCATTTTCTTTACTGATTCTGTTTACCATAGCGCATCCTGTCTCATTCATCAACACACTTTCCTTATTCATATACTTCTGGAATGACTCAACAGAATTACTTGATGCAGCAAGAATAATATTAGCTTGTCTTGCTGCTGCATGCACACGTTTATCGTGTTTCAGTTGCCATGCTGTAATTGCATTTTTCAATCTTAAAAATGCCTTAGTTTTAATCCCGGCATCTATTGCATATTGTACAGGGAACTTTTCTTTCGCATCAGCAGGTCCCCACACAAAAGGAATTTCCGTCTCCTCCGACACTTTCCACAAAAATCCTGGTTCACGAAATCCAATCATATTCAATTGATGAAGCACATCAATCCCATGATCCGTTTCTCCTGACAGAACCTTCCTTTCCTCATCATTTATTATACTCTTAGCCTTATCAGCAACCTTTTTCTGCCATTCCTTATAATACTTATAGAAACGCCAGTCGCCCTGATTCCAGCACATCTTTCTAATCTTATCACACTCAGCCTCATCATCACCTCCTATAGGTAAATAATAGAAATGTATATTCTTCGCCACATCAGCATTATCAGCATCACGCATCCACGCCTCAATCTCTCCACGATACTCGCCTTCTGTTATCACATACATCACGCAGTAACGCGCCAATGACACTATCCAATTCCACCCCATTCCTTGCTCAGAACCCATATTCGGGCAGCATGTGTATGAATTAACAAGTATCTTCAACATAATAATCTTATTCTTATTAACCATTTCACACTTTTTAAGGCTCAGAAAACCACATCACAACTTAATATACTATTAAACTTTATTTTACTAAATTCAGCCACCAATAACGAATCTAAACTTTTTGTTCCTAAAAATGAAATCTGCAATAATTAACACAAATGTAACTATAAATGATAAAATTATAAATCTAATCCAGTAAGAATAATTATAGAATGGAGCCCAATATGATGTCGATACTATAAATATAATAGGATAGTGAACAAGATAATAAATCATTGAATTCTTTCCTACATAGGTTAAAAACATAATTTTTCGATTTAAATACCGTTTAAATATATTATTTATCACGACACAGCCAGATACATTGTAAAGCATGGCTAAAATATAATTTCCTTCTATTGGTTCATTAACTCTAAAATCGATTTGAGATGGAATCAAAAATTTCGCAAAGAAAACGAAAAGAGAAACTATAAATATTATTTTATCGAACTGTTTTTCTTTCATATAATAACCTAAACTATAAATAGACAATCCAAGACACATATTTCCCACATAAAATGTTGGAATGAATATATGAGAATGGTAATTAAATATTTTTATCTCGTAAATCCATCCATTGTTAGTCATCAAAAAAATCACATAAGAAACACATATAAAAAGAACAGTTATAAACAAAGGATGTATTCTATGATACAAAAAATTAAACACTATTCTTGACACAAACAATGAAAGTAAGAACCAAGAGGCTCCAGTTGGTCGTATGGTAGAAGTTAAGAACAACAACGAAATTTCCTCCTTTATAAATGGTATAAAATGAAACCCTTCAGAACTTCTACATTTAATAAAACACTCAATAAAGATACCTATTATAAGAAAAACTATATATGGAACAATAAGTCTATAAAAAGATTTATTTATTAAATCTTTTGAACCAATCTCTTTATGCACCATTCCTCCTTTATAAAAGAACCAAGTCATAAAAAAGGAAAAAGCAGTCCAAATAAAAGAAAAACATACAGGCATGTCGCTTCCACATGTATATGATATATGATATGTATATATCATATGAACAATTAATACACAACAAATGTTATCAAGATAATGTGTTCTTTTTTTCATCAATACAAATTTTGTCTTACTGATTATGTTTGTAATTCATAAACGTTGGAGGTTGCACCAAGTACATCCATCAAAACATTACGATGAGCAATCTATATCAAAAAGAAATTATTGCTCTTCAATTTTACTATACTACAATTTTCAAGAACACAAAGAATTCTGATCGTGTCCAATCCCATTTTTTTCTCCCCAAAATGTACTCAAAAATCCACATATAAGATTTACAAAAGGCTTCCTTACCTTCGTCAATGGCCACATCGCCCCTATCGCCAGCGCAGTACATAGCAGACACATATATATATTAGTCCTCATCATCTCCAACTCAAATCCACTCACCTTACTAACCCCATATAGTACCGCTCTAAAAACAGGCTCTTGAAAACCAAATATCACAAGCGAATTCACACCCATCCATTCTATCACCCTATTATGCCCTATCACCTTCGCAATACAGAAATATACAAATATGCCAACCACAGCAACAGGAATGTACATATAAGGATAATAAAACTTCAAACTCGACAGATTAAATACAGACACAGGCAACAGCAACACCTGTACCACAATGCACAAAACTGCAATACCTATCAACACCCATCCTCCGCACTTAATCTTCTCTATCAAAGGTCGCATCAGATTCCCCATACACAAAAACACACCTCCTATCATTGCTGCGCAAATCCCCCAAGGCAAAACACCTAAATACTCACGAAATGCAAGTCCAATACAATTAAGCACAAGCATCACACCCGCTATAGCCCACCATCGCCTCAGCCTCACCACCACAGCGTAAATCATCTGCATCGTAAAGAGACAAGGCAGGAACCACAGCGCCGAGTTAAAATGCATATAGTCTCTGTTATATGTGCCATACACTAATCCCACCAGCTGACTCCACACCGACAATTCAGCACCTCTCACATGCCTCTCAACAACCACCCAATACACAAAAGTCGCCAGATATAAAATGACAAAAGGAACCACCACACTCTTCACCTTCGACACAGCGAAACTCCCCAAATTCAGCATCTTCTCCCTCTTCAAGAAGAAACCTGACAGAAAGAAAAACAAAGGCATGTGAAATCCATAGATATACACCCTCATCATTGGTACATGCACTATATGCCCAAACACCACAAGGAAAATGGCAATTCCTCGAAGAACATCTAAATATCTCTGCCTTTGCCTTTGCTTTTTCAATAGGAACTCCATGAGAAGGATGTTTATATCTATTCAAAGAAATTACATACAACTTATTTCTCTAAAATTTCTTTCTTACTTGCAAAAAGACTTGATACAAATTTCCCAATTATATTTAACAACCATGCCAAAATTACAATTAGTATTGGCAGACATATTACATTCAAGTATATATTTCCAGTCCCATTACTTTCGTTAAACCATGAGAATTGACCTAATACAAATGGATGATGCACGAGATATATTTCAAAAGATATACCTGACACAAATCCTATTACATTTCCACCTGTCAAGCTCCTTAATGGCACCATAAATAAAACCATCCAACAACAAGAAGTAATAAATACTAAAACATCTCTAATCAATAGTTTGTCATTTAAATTCCAATAAAAGAAAAGAAGAAGAGTTATAGAATTAAAAATCAAAAACAACGCCCATATATATACATTTTTCTTTTTATTAACTCTACATTTGTCAAACCAATTCAATATTACTTTTGCACGTAAGAATATTACAAGATATGAAGATAATACAATAGGAATTCTACATGGTATCTTAAGTAAAGTAAATACATAAGAGATTATCAATACAAACAATACAAAACAAAATATTTTACCAATGCTATCAACTAATTTACTCGTAATTCCAAACAAAACAGGCATACATATTATTGTAATCATTATATAACATATCATCTGCATTGATATGTACCATAAATGACCAAAAGAAACTCCACATATTTGATATTGAAGAATGTAATTAGTATAAGTTATATGTGAAATTATATCTTGGACATTTATTGTTTGACCTAATCCCCAAAGTGATAAAATAGAAATCAACAAAAAAGGATAGTACACACAAGATAGACGTCTCCACCTTTTCCATAGAAATTCCATTTTAATTGGATTATATCCGTATTTTAACCCTAATAGAAATGCAGATGTAGCAAAAAAAATTTGTACAAATAGATAAGCACAAAACCTACCAAAACATTCATAATTTAATTGTAAAAAGCAATGAGCTATAATAATACCAATAATAGATATTGCTTTAAGTACATTTAAATTTAAAAAATTCATATATCAAAAAATTAAATGATTTCACACACTAAAACTCCTCATCTAATTTCAATATTTGGAAGTATTTGCTTAAACCTTTTCATAGATTTCATCTAATTGGTGATTTATTATATCAACGTTAAAAGTCTTTTTCACATACTCATCAGTAGCACTAACGATACTTTCACGCAGTTCTTTTGATTCTATCAACCTATCCAAAGCTATAGCAAGAGCATCAACATCCCCAACAGGAAATATCAAACCTTCAACTCCATCTCGCACTATATCAGGAATACCACCTACAGGAGTGACAACACATGGAATACCATAAGCCCATGCATCTAACACCCCCATAGGAAACCCTTCTCCATCACTTGCAAGACAATATATGCTTGACTCATTGAACACTTTCTCTTTTTCTTCCCCACTTACCCAACCAAGCCAATCCACCTGGCATTCAATCCCACATTCCCTTGCAATCCTCTTTCCATCTTCCAACTCATTGATTCCCTCTTTCAAATAAGGATTACCAGCAAAAGCGACATTCCAGTCTGGATGTTTTACCGCAATCTTTGCAAAAGCTTTAAGCAGCACATCATACCCCTTACGTTTTAACAATGTTCCTGCATATAATATTTGCTTCTGTTTTTTACAATAGTCTCTATTTACTATTGGACAAGGATTATATAAAACATCTATCTTATCCATCCATACACCTTCACCTAACGCATCACTTAACCAACGCTTCCATTGATTACTGAGAACCAACACCTTATCAGCTCCACCAAACAATTCTCTATACAAATTTGCAACATTCACTTCATAGAGGAATTTCTCATTTGACGGATGAAAATGAAAAATAATTTTCTTACCCACCATTTTTGCAAACTTGTAAAACCACTTCTTTCTTTTAGCAGAAGCTGTTGTTGCTATATGTATATGAACAATATCATAAAATGGTAACAGAAATATATATTGAATTAAAGAGAATATAAAATACAATATCTTTCTCCATGTTGCCCCATCCCTATGAGTTTGAATCCAAACACATTGATATTTTGTCCATTGCTCCCCTGTCTCGTGAGCTTTAACAACAGAAGTTATGCCACCACGAGTTTTGCGAGATGTAGCAACAACCAAAACCTTCGTCATTTCCCTTCCAACAATCTTTCGTGTTCAATTATCTGTTCTGGAGTAAACCTCATCTTAATGAGCTTTGCAGGAACCCCACCTATAATAGAATATGGCTCACATGACTTAGTGACTACTGCACCTGCAGCAACTATGGATCCTCTTCCGATTGTTACTCCTTTTAATATAGTGACATTAGCGCCGCACCAAACTCCATCTTCAATAACCACAGGTGCATCATCTTCTGGACGTTTTTCATCATCTGTAACATCGATCAAATGTTTACCTATTACATCTATACGATGATCTCCAGTAATAATTGTCGGATTTGGACCAAATATAACTTTATTACCTATTGTTAGTGAAGCGCGAGTACAATAAAAGGTGGAACCTTTAGGTATTGAAGTTCCATCTCCTATTGAAAGATTATTCAAACCTTTTATATCAGACAACATTGGGCGAAGATAAACACCTTTACCACAACGCTTCATACATTTTTTCCAAATTGGAGCCCAAATGAAATCCCATAAAAAAGATGGAACAAGGCTTATTTTTATCAAAAAATTGAACATAATTATTCTGTCGTATATCTTATTATTTTGGCAGGGACCCCAACCACAACAGCATTATCTGGTATATCTTTAGTTACTACAGCATTTGCTCCTATTGTGACATTATTTCCAATATGAACAGAACCAAGAATCTTGCAATCAAGTCCAAAATAACAATTATCTCCAACAATGACCTGACAATTTTCATTCTCTTCATTTCTATTACCAAATACAACTCCCGATACCATTGTACAGTTTTTCCCAATTCTCACTTTCGGTCCAACATGGGTATAATTTCCTATATGATAAATTCTAAAACCAGAACCGATAGTATTTGGATATATAGCATAATGAAGTCTAAATTGTAGTTGTTTTAGCCAATACCAATGCCAAAAATAAGCCAATTTACTTAATCCACTTTTGCTTGTATAATACTCAACATGTCTCAAATGTTCAATATATTGCCATATAAAAAAAGATTCATTTTTCAAAATAAAGTCTTTCAAGCCTGGCTTTTGTCCATCAAAGCGTTTAAGGTCTTCAAGAATTGTATTTTTAAGTTCTTGTTTAGTCATTATGTAGTTTAACTTTTTTCATTACACTTATAAAACTAATAATCATTTTCAACAAAAAAGTTTTTCTTAAAACTATCAATTTGTAAATGATTCGAGGATACATAGATAAATAAGAAGCATCATATTGTATCTTAATAGTATCCCATATATCATCATTCATTATGTTCTTTAATATAGAATCGGAATCAGTTCTATTTGAGTTAAGTAAATTGAACAAATCAGATCTTACATAACCAATAAACAATCTATTAACTCTATCACTTCCACCTTCTGTATTCTCTAACTTCGTCAATAACAAACTCCTAAGTCGTTTGAATCCTTCAAACTTTTCTGTTTTATATGTAGCTGTTAATGATTTAGCATTCAAGCAATAATAATAGAAAGCTTGCGGAATGTATACTAACTTATTACACTTTTTCAGAAAATCGATTTGAAAAGGAATATCTTCCGATACGATTTCTCTTTCCGAATAAAACCTAATCTTGTTATCTACAATAACACTTCTTTTATATATACTATGCCAGACTGACATTTGATATTTTCTCTCAACAGGCACATAAGGAGCGCAAGCTACCATGTCAAGCATAAAGTTTTGAATATCTTTATTGTTTGCAAGCACTTCATTTTGTACTACTTCTTTTCTTTCCTGCCATTTACCTTTCTTTGTTTCATTCTTGAATCCACAAAATACAACATCTGCATTTTCCTTTACAGCTTCATTATATAGCTTTTCATACATATCTAACTCAACATAATCATCACTATCTACGAAAGCAATAAAGTCGCCAGAAGCAATTTCAAGTCCACTATTACGTGCAAAGCCAAGGCCTCCATTCTCTTTATGAATGACTTTAATACGTGAATCCTTTTTTTCCCAATCATCACACATCGAAGGAACTTTATCAAGACTACCGTCATCAACAAGAATTATTTCTATATTTTTGAGTGTCTGATTCACTATTGAACACAAACATCTATTAAGATATTTCTCAACTCCATAGCATGGAATTATTATACTGACATTTATTTTTTTCATTTCAGTTCCTTTACCATTAACGAAGTGAATTTTTTTGCCCCATCATCATTCAGATGGTAAGAATCTACGAAAAAAACATTTTTGTGTAGGAAAAGTTCATCAGAAAAATGGTCAAAGAAAGGAACTTGATACTTCTCGCTCAACTCTTTTATCTTTAAAAATCTATCTCTATTTTGTTTCATAAACATAGGAGATACAACCAAATACAAGTCTGTTTTTCCTTGACAATCTATCATCAATTCTTCAAAACACTTTAGTTTTAAAGAATCTATATCTTTTATAGTACTAGACATATCATCTTCTACGGAATACTCTAATGTTCCAAACATCGGTCGATACCCTTTATTATCCTGGTATGTACTTATCAGATTATCAGCAAATATTTGTATTACTTTTCCGTTAAACCTATACATTTGTGAATGCAATTTGTATTTTTCATAACAATCAATATCATCTACTAAACCTTCAACCTCTGGAGAATAGTAAGTTTTTATCAAATCTATATATTTATGATTATCCCCTTTGAACATATCGAATTCTGGTTCAATATCATAAATTATAATTTTCGGTTGATATCGTTCTGATAAGATTCTATATCTTGCAAGAAATAACACTATACCATTCCCATCTTGTCCACAATTATAACAACTCATCCCTAGACTATCCTCAAGAATATCTGGTACATAATGATGCATTGCTCGAGAGGAACCGAAAATTAGGACATCCGCATTTACCCTATTTGCAATATATTCATTGCGGGCAGTATCACCACTTTTAGCTGTTTTAGTCAATAAAGAGAAGATTTGCCCTACGCAGAAATCCACGACAACCATAATAATAGAAAATAACAACAGTTTCTTTATAAACTTAATCATTTTTTCGAGTCGTTATTAACTAAAACTTAACATAAATGAACTGTCCAGAATCAAAGACTCCACAAAGCATAATAATTATACAAGTGATGATATAACTTCCCCATCTTACTATAGCATTCTTATTATTATACAACTGTATTTTCGGGAAATACTCTTCACAGACTTCTTTTCCAATAACAATAGATAGTGAAATTATCATAAATCCAATTGCAGAATTATTAGGTAAAAAGAGGCCATTACCTTCTAAGAGAAATATTTTCTTAAATACAATTTCTGTTACTTCTATTGATGGCAGTCTGAATAATATCCAAGCAAAATTAACAAGCAAGAATGTACAGAGAACACGTAAAGACCTTAAAAAAAATTTTGATTCTAATAAACCATAATATTTCCCCTTTGGATCAATGCCGAAAAACTTTTCAAAACATTGTAACAGTCCATGCATAATGCCCCACAGTATGAATGTCCAATTTGCTCCATGCCAAATTCCACTGACAAGGAATGTTATCATTATATTAAAATACTGGCGAACTTTTGAGCATTTATTACCACCAAGACCTATATAAATATATGTAGTAAGCCAACGAGTGAGCGAAATATGCCATTTCTTCCAAAATTCTGCAATACTACTTGCAAAATATGGACGATTGAAGTTATTCACTAAGTCAAAACCCATCAAACGCCCTACTCCAATAGCCATCAGAGAATAACCTGCAAAATCCCCATATATTTGCATCGTATAACAAAGCGAAGCAACAAAACAAGACAATCCCGACTGATAAACATAGTTGTTATATACACTATCCACATAGATTCCCAAACGATCTGCCATCACAACTTTCAAAAACATTCCCCATAACAACCATTTCAATCCTTGAACAGCTTTACTATAATCAAATGTTCGCTTCGCTTTAATCTGTGGCAGCAAATCTTCTGCTCGTGATATTGGCCCAGACATTATTTGCGGAAAGAAACTTACAAAAAGTGCATAATTCAAGAAGTTCTTCTCTGCAGATATTTTCTTTTTATAAACATCTATCAAATATCCTACTGCTTGAAATGAGAAAAAAGAGATACCTATCGGAATAGCCCAATTTAGACCTTCAAGACGAATGACTGATGAAATACTCAATAATGAGTTAAGAGTCTCTATTGCAAAATTGTTATATTTAAATATAAGTAAAGGAGATATTCCTAAAACCACACAAATCCATAATATAGATTTACCATACAAAATATGTTTTGAAATAGCTCTGGCTCCAATATAAGTAATAAAAGTTACCCATAACAATACAAGCGCACACCAAGGCTCCCATTGTATGTATAAAGCATAAGATACAAGAAGTAGAAGTGTATTACTTACTTTTCCTTGTGTTCCTCTTCCACAAATCCAACTTATACAATAATATATTACAAATATTATTGGGAAAAGCCAAAGAAATTGAAATGAATTAAAAATCATTTTGCCTATCTAATGAGCGTAACACTTCTTTATATTCTAATACTCCATCATATTCATCACAATCTACCATATCTTTACATATAATAGAGAATATGCGTTGTGGAGAATGCCATTTGAGAGCAAGAGCGCGTCCCTGCTCGGCAATCTTTCTTGATTTGCTTTTGTCTAAATACACCTCTTTAAGTATTTCTATAACATCATTGACATTTTTATACTCATAACAAGAGTGAGCATTCTTAACAAAAATATTCTCCATTGCGATTTTACTACCAATACATAACAGTCCCATACACAAAGCATCAAGAACTTTACCTTTTGTACCCGAACCAACAGAAATTGGAAATATCTGAATATCGTGTTTTTTTACTTCTTCAGCATAAATTTCAACCCACTTTACGTTTTTCACCTCATAACCACTTTTATTTAATTTATCAGCGTATTCATCCCATCCACTCCCTAAAAAAGTAAATATATATTTATCTTGAAGTGTTCTGTCAGAACATAATGAGTATATTAACTTTGTTGCATCACTCCATGTATATTCATCTAACTTACCAGAAATCAACACAGATAATTTCTCTTTGTCAAAATCAATAGTTTTATCGTAAACATTATAATGAGGATGAGGATAAAACTTTGCATCTTTACGCCCTGTAATGACCTCAAACATATTACGATCAGCAATACCAACATCAAAATACTTGCAAGACATATCTCGCAAAGCTAATTCTCGATGTATTGCAACTTTATATTCGTACAAATATTTATTGTAATTATCTTGTGACAAAAAACAATAAGGATTTTGAAGCAATCTATTATAGTGAAGAGGGAAGCAATCATAACCAGCAACAAGCACTTTATAATCATTTACCAATTGCTTTATTATTGTTGTTTTGTCTTCTCCATATACCCATATAAAATCAGGTTCGAAAGCTTTTATTTCATTTAATACGGATGATGTTAGTCTATAATTTGATTGCCCGTAATATTTATCAATACCAAGCTTTATTCTAAGTTCAGCGAAAGTATGTCTTCTATGTAAATAATTATACAAGTCATCCTTTAATACAATAATCTCGGTATTCAATTCCTTATTGCTTTTCTCAATTAATTCTCTTGAAACTCCATTCCAATTGGTTGTAAATATTTTTACTTCACAATTATCAGGCCTGTCCTTAAAGAAATGATACATCATTGCTGAAGGACCACGAAAATTGTCAGATGTAGGAGTGAAACTCGTTATAAGTATTATCTTCATTATGAATATTTTTCTGACAAATATTTGTAAAAAGTTCGATGTCCGTTTATTTCGTTTTGGTAATCAACTTTCCTTGATAGCTTAAAAAACTTCGTATTATTCAAAAGTTGTATCCAATCAATTTCATTATATGTTTGGTTGAGTTTATCTTGCATACTGTGCTTATTAGGATTGTTTAACGGAAGATTGTCTATCTCATTTCTAATTGATTCTACATACTCATAACCTAATTCAATCAAATAATCAAACAAATAATAATCTATTAGCTCGTCTTCATGTGTCCAATAGACTTCAAACATCTTTGCGACAAATCCAAACAATGGATTATTTTTCTGTCCTCCAATGCATGATGTATTCCATCTATAATCACTTACATAAGAGTGATCACGACATTCTTCTCTACAAGTATAAAAAGGTAATTCAATATTATCCTTTGATATTGGCTGTGTTACAAGCATTGTTGTATCTAACCATAAACCTCCATTTTGAAATAGAAGATTCATTCGCATTATGTCTGTGAGTTCTGTTAAAGTTATCTTTCCTTTCTTATGCTTTTTTATTATTATTTCTGGAATATTAACATATTTCTCATAATTCCTCCAAGATAACAAAATAACAGAATATTTTCCAGAATTATTTTTAACAGAATTAGTACAAATTTTTGTAATACCTTCAAGATTATTAGTTCCTTGCCACCAACATTGCCAGATATTAGGATTTTCAACAGGTTTAGGCTCTATAGAAGAAATTTCTTCTGCAATGTGTTTTATTTCATCCGAATACTTTTTCTTCAAGTATGAGAGTATGGATTGTTGCATTTTTATAGATACTCGCTGACTTATAGAAGAATTAGGGTATCTACTAGTTAAAATGTCTATAGTCTTATACCAAGCTATAACAATTGAAAAATGTTTGGCATAAAAACAAAAACAATTTAACATTTTTATAGGAAGGTATAACAATTTTAGTATCATCTAATTATTCTATAAAAGAATGACTTAATAAGCATCTTAATTGATATGTTATATTTATTTCTATTATTAAAGAAATACCAAACATCTGCTAATTTACATGTTCCAAGAACAAAAGATCTTTTCTCCTTCATATATTTAGACAATAAAGGATAAAGTATTTCTGCCTTTTTAAAGTGATTGTCATTGATCATCTTTGTAACTTCTACCTCAAACAGGCGAGAAGACTCCATCTTAACACGAGAACGAGAATCAAGTTGAGATGTAATATTTTCGCCACTCATTCGGAAAGAAACAAGATGTTTTGAAGTAGATACAATTCCACCTTTAAGAGATAATTTGAAAGTTGTCAGAAAATCGCTATACCAAGCTAAAGGAAGAGAAACATAACCTCCTAAATCAACTATAGGTTGACGACGATAAAACCATTCAGATACAGTCTGGCATCGATACCCTCTAAAAACATGCCACATATAATCTTCAGAACACTCCCATTCAGGAGAAGAAGGATAGTAGTCATATACATTCTCTGCCTTATCAACAATCTGTACTCCAGAACGAAACACATTACATTGAGGATATTGTTTTGCCAATCTCAACATTTCTTCTAAAAATGTAGGAGCATAACAATCATCATCACATATCAAACAAAAATATTCACCTTTAGCATAACTCAGACATTTATTCCAGTTAGCAACAATATCTTTATTACCTATGTTCTCCTCATTTGTATAATATCTGATTCTTGAATCACAAAATGAAGATACAATAGTATCAACATCTTCTGGAGATTTATCATTAACAATTATCAACTCAAAATCAGATACAGTTTGATTGAGTATTGATTGAATTGCTTTCGACAAATAACAAGTCTTAAAAACAGGCATCAATACAGATACTATTTCCTTCATATCTCTTTTTGAAATTTGTCAATTCTAAATGATATAAATAATAAAATATAACAAAAAATGTTATTTTATAAAAATCTTGATAATACAATACAGTAAAACTTGCAAATATACTTATTAATGAAAATAGACGTAAATATAATGGAAATCGTTTCCTTAAAATCGAATTTAAATAATAATAAATTATAGTTAAAGTACTTAACAATCCATAAACAAACCAAAAAGAAAACATTCCAACATCTGACAAAAAAATCTTGTTCATTCCTAACTTCATATAATAATCAGATATATTGAGAGAATACCACCCTCTACCGAAAATACATCGATACCATGTATAATGAGATGTATCAGTTAGATAATTCCATGCAATGAGACGATATCCACCTGAATCATTCATATTGTCAACAGTTTCTTCGAACAAATATTCCATAGATTCTCTCATCACTAAAATAAGGAATAAAACGAATAACATTACAACAAGATTCAAAACTAATTGTTTCCTTTTTGTCTCTGTTTTATATGTCAATAATCCAATAATATAAACAATTAAAGATGGAAATAAGAAAGTTCTATTTTGATCCATAAAAACAAAGATCAAACAAAGTGTAATTATACAAAAAGATTTCATTGTAAATCTTTTTATGCATTTACCAATCTCAACACACATAAAGATACAAACATACATACCTCCAGGAGGAATAAAAGCAAATATTTTGTCATATTTGGATTCCCAATATTCCATTTCATATGAGACATCTTCGTACAACATATTAGGAATAAAATAGTTAATTACAGCAATAATAACGTATATTATAAAATAATAATACAGTGATTTATAAATAGAATACTTCGAAGGACGTATTATGTACAATGTATATAATAAGAAAAAACCAATTAAGACCTCTCGAATAACCCATATCCCATGTATTGGCATTTGATTTATATCTATTAATGGAGAAATAGTAGACATAAATAAACCTGCATAAAGAAATTTTACTCCTCTGAAATATGTGCTATAAGGGATACAAAAGGCGGCACGTTCTAATCCTATATTTTTTGTTTTATAATAATATATCCCTATATATTGAAAAAATAAGAAATAATATATTGAATTGTCATCAGTAAAGAAAATATTAAAATACTTAATTCCATAAAAACGACAACTCCATACCAATAGAATTAACAAATAATATTGTAGCTGCATTTGTTAAGATACTATTTGAATACAAGTTTATTTTTAATATAAAAAATAATATCTAATAAGAGTTCAAGTTTTGATATGTATGCATACAAAATCGCTGCTGCTATTCCAAAACCAGCACCTAAAATTAATGAAATAAAATTATTATCAGGAATAATATTTACTCCAATACATGCGAATATTACAAGGATAACAGTCAGTACAATTATTTTATAGTTTTCTTTTTCAAAAATAGGAATACAAACAACCTTTATAGTGAATAAAGCCATAATTGAAAAAACTATTAATTCAGCTATAAGGCTAGATATTGCAGCACCATACTGAGCATATTGTGGAATTAACCAAAAGTTAAAAATCATATTCATTAAAGCCCCACTTGTTGTAGCAATAATAGTTTGATTCACTTTATTCATAGAATATAAAATATTGCTAAGAAAATTCGAGACACATCCAAAAATCAGTATAGGAGTCAATATTTGAAGAGTACAAATTGAAGGTTCATATTCATCTCCACAAAACAAATTGATTATTGGTTTTGCGAGAATAAATACTAAACTAGACACTGGAAGAGCAATGAATAGAATGGCATTTATCCCTTTCTTCGAAATTCTATAAAATTCATCTCTATTATTTTCCACTAAATTACATAGTCTAGGAGCTAAAACAGCTGTAACTGACAATGTAGTCCACATTATCATATGATTTAACCTAATACATGCAGCATAATAACCAACAGCTTCAGTATTGCTGAGAAAACCTAACATAGTTTGATCTAAATTAAAATATATGTTAACTGACAAAGTTAACATAAACACATGAAGCAATGGTTTTATATGTCTAAACAAATTCAATTTGTGCAAGACTACACTTTTAAGTTCAACATATTTCCACAAACGAATAAAGTTGAACATATTGTTTCCCACTGTTGCTAATATATTTAAAATAGCATATATTAAAAGATCATTCGTATCATGTACAAAAACAAACAAAGCTATTAAAGATAAACATCTAACAATAAGAGCTCTAATTGTAATGAATTTAAATTCCTCAACCCCATTATAAAACCAACTTACACCTATTGCATTAAAAAAAATACTAAGGCTACTAATAAAGAAAAGAGTCTTATCCGTTATCTGTGGTAAAAAAAAACCTAATACGATAATAGCAATGTAACCTATTAACGACAAAATTATATGCAAAGATAATATTTCGGTAGTTATATTCGATAATTCTTTCGTATTTTCTCTAATTTTTGCAACTTCACGCATTGCATAGGTTGCAATTCCTAAAGAAGAAAATAACTGTACATATCCAACGATAGAACCATAAAATCCAAGTTCACCCAAACTCTCTGCCCCCAAGACTCGAGAAACATACGGAAATGTTATCATTGGGAACAAGAATCCTGTCACATTACTTATAACTTGGAATATATAGTTTGTCTTTATTGATTTCGCCATTAAAGTTCTTTGTTAAATTTATCTATAACATCTTTTGTTGCTTCGAGATATCCTAAATCCCACTTTTGATCGGGTTCCAAATGGTTACCTTCTGCCCATTCATTCCAAGCATTAATAAAAACAAGATTTTCTTCTTTTGAGTATGGAGAGAATTTCGTCAAAACATTTTTTAGCCATCTTCCATACAAAGCAGGTGTACTACCCGTAAACGCGAAAAATGACAACTTACCTTTTCTGGCAGAATTATCCCACGATGGAGTAACTGCAGGATAATATTTATAGTCAGTAGGATATTCCCGAGTTTCCTGAAATTCAACATATTTATCATAAGGAAACAAAAGTGGTTTATTCTCTATTTTCTTAGACAATTTATGCAATTTTGACTGAATAATATAAAACCACTTCTCATATTGTTTCATAAAACCATTATGATTATGAGGTTGAAATTCAATTCCTGCGTCAAAACCTTTCATATATTCAATTCCTTCTCTCCCCATACTCTCCATTCTACATATATATAATTCCATTCCAACTTTTCTTGCCTCTTCTCTCCAAATTTCAAGAGAATGCTCAATATTTGGATTCAAAAAAGAACGATAAATGCTTATGACAGGTTTACCATCAATCCGTATATATCTAGAATCAAGAAAAAAAGGAAGTAAATATTTGAAATGAGCTCTATCATCGTCATCAGAATACTCTTGTTTGAGAAGAATTTTGTTGTCATTCCCCGTCCAAGCTGCATTCCAGTCTCCATTAGCCCAACAAATCATAAAGGGGAAATTGGGAGACTTCCTCTTTAACATCTGTTCCAAAGGAAACTCTAACATAAGTTTTCCACTAAACCAATAATGATAGAAACAAAACCCATCTATCCCATATTCTTTAGCAAAAGTAGCATGTTCTTCTAATGCTTCAGGTACACGCAAATCATAAAAACCGAATTGTTTAGGAAGATGCGGTTGGTAATGACCACGAAATCTTGGTTTTGCTTTTGTCACATTTGTCCACTCTGTAAACCCTTGTCCCCACCATTCATCATTTTCTTTTGTACGATGATATTGAGGTAAATATATAGCAATTGTTCGAAATTTCTTCATTATATTAACTATTTGACAATATCTATTCTATGAGAAAGAGGTGATTTTATTTCCTCGTCTTTATAATGTCCTGCTAAAATACAAATAATTGGTATCTCATTATTAGGTATATTTGTTATCTTTCTTATACCCTCATCAACTATAGGGTCACGTACATACATTTTATAACAAGATGCTATTTGCTGAATATGAAGTCCATATACAAAATTCATGCTAAAAATGCCACCATCTATATATGGTTCGTAACGCTCATATTCTGCATTAAAAAATGGAGCTTTTGATGTTATAATAAATAAACTAGTACAATTGCGACACCAACCTTGATCACCTTTTTGTAATTCAAGAATCTCGTCAATCATCTCTGGTGTGTGAAAATGATATACTCTACATGTTTGACGATTGCATGCTGATGGAGACAATTCTGCAATACGAATTGCATTGATATATTCTTCTTCTGTAATTGGCTTTTTTGAGAAGTTTCTTACTGATGATCTTTTTGAAATAAAATCATGAAGTTGATCATAATTAAACTCAAAAGAAGGCTTAGATATATTTTTAACACCTCCTACTTGGTTTATTGGTTTTATCACATCAATATTCTCTTTTATCAATGATTTTATTGAATTAACAACTTGGTCGTCTTTAGAAGAAAACGGATCATTTATGTATGCAGCTAAAATATTAATCGCCACCTCTATTACTTCATTTCGTCCATTTTTTTTAATATATTGTTTAATTAAATTAGCTGTTTCTAAACTTTTATCCTTTCCCCATCCTTGTTTTTTATTACTAAATGATAATCCTTTTTCTAATCCATGCATATGAAGCATAATAACAGCTAATTTGGTATCTTCATTAGTAGTAAGAGAATGTGAATATTTAATAGCGTATCTAAAATCATACCAATAACTTATTAAGATATTGTATGCTATTTTCCAATATAATCTAAATCCTCCTAACATTCTATTAATATTTCTTTTACAGATTCTATAATTAATTGCTTTTTCTCTTCTACTAAAGTTTCTATTGTCGATTTTTGTTTCTTTGCAATACTATCCCTATAGTCAAATGCCCGCTTAATTGTTTTAATGACTTTGCTTTGGTCATCCTTTTTTAAATCTGCCAAATATTCATGTCCTAGAGTATCAATAAAAAGTCCATTGAATTTGCGACTATAAGCCATTGGTACAACTGGAACACCTGTAGAAAAAGAAGCTATAGTCGCATGCATTCTTGCACCTACAAAAAAATCAAGCCTTGAGATATAACTCTTAATTTCTATTGGGTTGTAAGGCATCGGTGCAAGTCGCATTCTGTTTGAATTATACTCTTCATATATTTTCTTGCATATTGAATAGTCATTCTCTACATCATCATACGAAAAACCTATCACATGTGTTATAAGATGCAAGACGACCTCTTCTTGTGATAAGAAATAGGATATCAGTTCCAATATAGTCTTTTTATAATCAAGAGAAAGACCAAACTGATTGTCTTTCGTATAACCTCCATTCCATAATAATGCAGAAATGTTTAATCCTACATGGATTTTCTTATCTATGTTAAACTTATCTTTCTTTACAAATGGTAAGAAAAATGCGACATCTATTAATTCTTTTGATTTTTCAATCTTATACTCTTTTAGTTTTGACATACTTTGAGCATCTCGCGCAAATACAAATTCGCATTTTTGCATAATTTGTTTGGCTCTCAACGCATTTTTTGAGGAGAACGGGCCTATGGTTTGAGGTAGTAAAACATACTTTACATTATGCTTTTTATAATGTTCTTTGACTAAACACATATTATTAAACCTTTCATCTCCATAAATATCTGTAAAACTATCACCTCCAGTAATGTCAAATACAATATCAACATTAAGCGCTTTGTTATAACCACGCCAATGCTTTATCCTTCGTGCTAATCCTCTTAATCCTTGACCTACATAAGAAGGTAACACATCAACTTCAATCTTTCTTTCATAATAGTCAAGTATTGTATGTAATGACAAATCGTCTCTAAACGATATTTGACCTTCAATATTCAACTCTTGTAGAGCCTTTTCGATAATATAATAAGAACTATATGCCAATGCCTGTACTCCCATATTTGTACTAGTTGGCAATGCTCCAAAAATAGCTATCCTCTTCATTTTTACCAATAACAACCTCCTTCTATTTTTTTAGCCTCTTCAGGAATGTTCGAGGGCGATGGATGAATCCAGTATTCATTAATATATTTATCCATTCGAGAATCATCTTCCCATCTTTTTCCTATTATACCAAATAATATCTGCGTCCATCCTGCTGTGTGAATTGCTTGTTTGCCTAAAGATTTAACAAAACCAGCCAAAGGCATTCCATAGGCGCCACATCCAATTAATGCAACATCGAATTCAATTTTTGAAATATCATCTTCCATCTTTTGAAGAGCATCAAACCACGTATTAAATTCTGTTTTAATTCCTAACATCGATTGAACAGAACGATATGTGATTAGTTTGAATTCTGGTAGAATGTCTTTATCTTTCCACAGAAGTTCTTTCTTTTCATATTGTGATTTTATATCATCTGAAAATGGATGGATAACAAGAACTCTTTTCCCTTTTAATTCTTTTGTCCATGGATTATTGAATAAGAATGGTGCATAATAACCATCCAAATTTATTCGTTTTGCATGCACTAGTTCTTTCTCAAAATGCTTTTCATCTTCCAAATACGAACCTAACACATCAATCATTTTTATGGCTTGATAATTTACTTGAAAATACTTTTTTAAAAGATTTTGATCATTTGGGAAAAAACCTGCGTTACGACACAAATAATCAACTCCTGTTGGCCACCATAAATTTCCTTTCTTTTCTATAATATAATCCCAATAATCTTTTAAAGTATAAGTGTCCTTTTCTAAATAAATTTGTTGTACGAGATGCGACAACTCAAAGCCACCAAATTTTGATACCATACAAGGCTTTCCTGTGTGTAATAGTTCTCGAACATAATCATTCGCAGATTGATCAAATAATTCTACATATTTTTGATATTGTTTAGTTTGTTCTATAACATTGCGATCTTTCCACAAATAAACAATCTGATTGTATATGATATGAATTTTTCTCAAAAGTTTTAGTATTATATATAATAATTGCATTATACCCTTTTTTCTTTACATTTAAACAACCATCCTTTTCGTTTCATTTCATTATTTTCATCATACAAAAATCCCCACTTGCAAAAGTTTGCTGCCATATTCTTGCTATACAACGTAACAAATAAGCTGATACAACAATGATTAAAAACATTACAAATAAATTCAGAGGGAAAATTGAATTCATCTTATCTGTTAAAAGTGGATATTGTACAAGATATATTTCAAGACATAAACCACCTATGAATTTGATACAAGTGCCTGTTAGTTTCGTATTATAGAGTTTAGCCATAATCTGTGAACTACACAGAGAATGAAAGAAATAACACACTCCTGCTAATGGGAGTAATGACAACATCTGTAAATAATCGAAGTAGCCTTCTTTGTTTTTAAACCAGCAGAGTGCATAGAAAGAAGCAACACTTAGCAAAAGAAAAACTATGTTCTTGACGGTCTTAATCGATGATTGTTTTGTATTAGAATCAACAAGTCCTGTCTCTTTAGATCTGTTCAATCCTACAATGGAGCCTAATAACATAAAAATGAAATAATGCACCCATTTGAAATAACATGCTCCATAGATATTGTTTGTGCCTAAAACATCATCAATTCCAATTGTATAATACCAAATAAATATACAAGCAATAACAATAGACATAACAATGCCTAAATAATTCTTTGCGAATCGCTTAATGAACCATAGCGGTACATAGTAAATCATGATGCAAGTGACAAACCAACCACCACCATTGATGAGAATGTCTGCCATTCCACGATGTTCCCAATCTTGCCAACCCATAATAGATGCTATAAGCACCCACGCAAATACCGTAGGATATATACGATTTATTCGACGCTTGTACCAATTGAAGAAGTCGGCATCACGTCCAAGAAAAAGAGTATAGCCAGAACAGAAAAAGAAAAGTGCATCGCCTATAGCTCCTCCTGTGGCAAGTACGCTATAATCGCCATATAGCATCTCCATGTGGCTATTTGTTATGATTATAGCTGCAAAGCATTTAAGTATGTCTATTGATATATCACGTTTCAATTTGATAATAGATATTTAGAATATAAAAAGGATGTAAAAAAGATAGCTCGCATTCTGCGTTCTATTAACTGAATGAAATTTAAAAGAATAAAAAGAAATTATCAGAATCTACTTTCTTTCATTGTCTTATCAATTCAATTTCCGACAGAAATTTCTGCTCTGCGCATCTCTGGATCTTGGTCTGCATCAAATATCAAAAGATTTCGTCCAGCACTTAAAGTATAAACAAAAGCAGAAATCCACCACTAACTGTCATCTCCATGCCATCCGGATTGAACGAACTCATAGGACGACACCATATACAGACATTCGTCCCTTTAACTACCCTTTAACTCCACAACAAGTTGCTTTATATTCACTTAGCGTGAATGATATTATGCTGCTGGCGTGAATGACATTATTCACACGGCATGAATGACACTATTCACTTGAACTGAATGACAGTATTCACTTTGCGAGACATTTTTGTCATATAAGAACCGTGCTTGATTGTTCTGTGGAAATGAATACGACCAGTACTAAAGTGTCACTTTAACAGTATGAATGAATTTTGCAAATAACTCGTCACTCGTCACAATCCGCCTGTAAACAACTGAAATTTAAGCGTTTAACACCGTGATGAGTTGTTTGCAACTCGTCACACACTCGTCACAGTCGTATCGTTCCGATTTACAGTCAGTTAAAGGCTGTTTGTGACGAGTGATGAGTGTTTTTAAATTCCTTAACTTTAGCTGTTGCAACTTCTTGAGTAACTATTCATCTTGAAAAAGTGCAATTCACCACATACGGATGTTTCTCGCCATCTTTGTGAGTCTTCAGGCGGCTGTGTAGGCAAATTTTGCCCATACTCTTCTCCGATAAAATTAAATTGAATCTTCCACCTTTTGGTGTTAGAAGAAAAGTTTTTGGGGATCACTGAAGATTTGAAACAAGGAAATCTCGTAATGGAATTATACCTTCTGCTTCTAAATCCCAATGATTAACTTCTGTAAAGTTTCTGTTCTTATCCTTAATCTTTTCTTTCTCTGGTTTTGTTGTTCCAACTAAAGCCTCAAGATAGCCATAAATTTTTGATTTTTCAGAAGGGCATGTGGGCTGCTGTGGAGATTTCCATGGAATAATCTGTTTCTCCAAGAGTCTCTCATATTCGTGCCAACATTCAATTACACACTTGTTCGCCGGATTGATAATTCTCTCTAACAATGTTTCAACTGCACCAGGTTCTGTATTATTTGGAAATAAGAATAGTTCAAAATCCATTTGGTATCTATTTTTCCATAACAGAATTTCAGCTCTGCGCGTCTCAGGATCTTGGTCGGCATCAAATATCAAAAGATTTTTCCCTTCTTTATTCCTTTTGAGCATATTTCTAAAGGATTCGCCTCCATCGGAATCTAATGTTGTCCAACCCTTCACCGTCTGTACATCAAAATCTATCTCAGAACTTAGAGTACCATCTTTCTGTAGCTTTTCGCAATACTGCTTTATCAAATTCTTATCAGAATCACCTTCTACTAATATTATTGCTTTCATACAGAACTATTGTCTAATCTCAACATCATTTTCCATAGCACCACTTAATCCGAACCCCGATAAGTAATATGGTTCAATGGCTTCTTTATCACGTGCAAGTGTAATTATACTTATTAATTGACTTGTACTTTCTAACTCGCCAACAAATGTAGCAAGACACTTGAGAGTTTCCTGATTATGAGTTGAAATGAAGAACTGTTTCCCAAGATCTCTTGCTGCCTCTAAAATACATTTCCATAATTTTTGATGTGCAGAGAAGTGGAGTCCGTTCTCTATTTCATCTATTATAATGATGTCTGTTGACGGAAGATATGCTCGTAATGCTATACTTAAGTATTTTTGAATTCCATCTCCTGCCATACTTAAAGGAACCATTTTCTGAAGATGCTTATACGCAATGAATAATCCTTCTTTAGTCGACTCGATTGCAGAAATACGATCATCAAAACATTCTAATGCCTTAAGAATTATTTCCTTTTTGCCAGCCTTAACTAATGCATCATACTCATCTATCAATGAACCAGGGGTGTTATACGAAGATAATGATACACTCTCTATTGTTTCACGATACTTCGAGTCAATGTGAGGCTCCAGCTTACCTTCTTGATTACGAATAAAAGATGACTCACCTGAATAAGTACCATGATCTGAAGATAATTCAAACTTACAATTTATTCCTGTGATTAAATGATTATTATTCCCTAAAGAAGAAAGATCATCTGTAGTAGATGACTCGTCTATCGAATAATCTGGATATAAAGATATTTGTCTACGCTCATTCGTGTTCAATATAGCTTCAAAAGTTGGAATCTGCGAAAAATCGCTATCATAGAACATATAGTTGACATCTTTTAACCCAATAGCTCCGTGTGCTCTAATAGCTGTTACTCTAATAGATATGAAAGGATTACTAGGTCCTGTCACTACAAATAGCGATTCAAGTACTGTACTTTTACCAACACTATTTTCTCCTAAAAATATTGTAATAGGCTTAAGATTGTTTAGTGACAGATCTTTTATACCTCTAAATCTATGTATATTTATATTTTTGATTTGAATCATAAAATGAAAGTTTCGATTTTGTAGATTGTTACTTCTATTAAGTTCACTTAATTATTACTAAAGTTTCCCATCCCGTAAATGCATGGTACAGGTCGAACGAATTTTGATTACCTACTTAACAAATCAAATTTGCAATTCACCACATACGGATGTTTCTCGCCATCTTTGCCGCGTTTGAGGAAGGTGATGAGGCTTGTCTCCGTGCCTACCGACAGCTGATTGATGTCGATGTCGGAAAGTATATGCTGGGAGATGTAGCCTTGGGTGAAGGACGGCGATGTTGTGCCGTCTTCAATGATGGGTGACTCACCAGGAAGCAGCTCCCACGAACACCACCCTTTCTGCTTATCCACATAGGTGATTCGAGCTTTGCGATAGCCAAAAGCTGCTGCTCCTTCGTCAAAGGACAGCTGTTTGAGGATTATCGCACTTTTGAATTTTCCTTCACGAGGGATGACAGGCAGAATCTTTAGGAAGGTGCCTGTGCCTATGTTTCTTGCTGACACCACCCTGTCGCCATCATGGATAAACCCATCTTGCATAGCAACAAGATGGCGTGAGTAACTGTCATAGATATGCAGATGCTTATGACTGCTGTCGATGCTCTCCACATAGCCTATACCTGTCTGGAAGATGCCGTCTATCTGCTGCAAAGTAGATGGGATGGCAGCCTCAATACGCATGCTGCCGCTGTCGGAGGTGCGTAGAATGACGGAGAAGAGAGTGCCAGGAATGGCGTTATAGTTGAATTTCTGATATGTTGTGAGTGTATGAACCTCCGCAGATATTTCTATGCCGTCGGGTGACAGAAGTGTGACAAACACCATTTTACGACCACGCACTTCGGTTGTGAAGGTGCGAGTGGCAAGAAATGTGTGGGCGATGTCCGTTGATTGCGGAGATGAGAAGATATAGCCTTTACGCTGTATGTGACCAACAAGGAGAGCCTCAAGTTCTGATTCGAGATGCTCTCCTGGATGGAAGAGAAGGCTGTAAGCATAGGATTTCGCCATCCGTTCAACGACGGATGGGAATCTTTTGCCAGTCTTGTCTGTCTGCTGTTCGCTATCTTCTGGACGGAGATGCTCTAAGCCCCAAAGACTGAGAAATGGGACAAAGTGAAAGTCTGGATAGACTTGCGCCATCTTCACGGCTACTGACAAGATTGCAGAATGCAAGCCGCGTGCGCTTTCGCTTATAGATGCAGGAAGTTGCATGAGTCGGGCATATTCTGCCAGAAGCTTACGCGCTTCGACGGAGGAGATGGTAGGAACTCCGGTGTTTAGGGCTTTTACAATCTCCCAACCACGAGAGAAAGGATTAATGTTGTTGTTTTGCATAACGAATGATAAGTTGGTAATAAAATTTATTCAAGCTGTACTTTGATAAAAACATGAATCCACCCCAATTGTAATTTCCAAGTGGCGCTTTCATCTAAAGACCATCGTCGGAGAAAGTGGAAAAAACTGGTATTCAGACGTTAACGAAATAGGATAAAACACACTCCTCAATATAAATATATTATACTGAGTATCAAATATTTACAAAATACGTCTTACAGCTTGTCAATTTATCAAAAACATGACAAACGAAACATAGGAAGGCTCAAAGTATTGAACCCTCTATAATTTGAGGACAAAGTTACGTATTTTTATATAAAAATAAGTGATTTTTAATAGAGAAAATGATTTTAAAAGTGTAGAGAAAAACTGAAATCCACACCAAACGTCATCTCCAAGCCTTGCCCT
Source organism: Bacteroidaceae bacterium (assembly GCA_024401215.1). Taxonomy (GTDB): domain Bacteria; phylum Bacteroidota; class Bacteroidia; order Bacteroidales; family Bacteroidaceae; genus Minthosoma. The sequence continues at coordinate 63,868 of JAKSLL010000006.1, read as the reverse complement.
CAACATACTCAATGTGTAACACGTATTACATCGGTCATCAAGTTTATGTTATGGCAGGTATAAAAAAGAGCAGACTCCTGATTGGAATCCACCCTTTTAAATGATATAACATCTTCTACTTTCGCAGTAAAAGCCAGAAAGCATTACGAAGCAACGCCCTATGAGTCACCAAGATAACAAACCCTCATCTGTTGGGGGAGTTAAAGTGGAGTTAAAGAGGAGTTATCGCTTCGCTCGGAGTAAAAGAGTCGTTTGCCTTGTCAGACATTTGTCACTTTAACTTCTCTTTAACTACCCTTTAACTCCACAACAAGTGGAGCCTTACGAAACTTGTATTAAATATTATTTCTTTGAATCTTTAGATGCACTCTTTGAGTAACGCTTGTTGAGGGCGTTAACAACTTCTTCTGTCACATCGTATGCCTCGTTAGCATAGAGGACATTGTCGATACCTGATGACTTGCAGAGGATGAAGTCATAATTCTTCTCCTTAGCGTATGACTTTGTGAAGTTCTGGATTGTGTCAGTAAGTGCCTGGAACTCTTTCTGATACTCCTCCTGAAGAGAATTTGAGAGACGAGCCTCAAGTTCCTGGAGGTCCTGCTGAAGCTTTTGGAGACGTGCCTGCTCCTGCTCAAACTGCGGCTGAGTGTACTGGTTGCTCTGGTACTTACGCTGGAATTCCTGCATCTGAGAAGCAAAGCTCTTACCCTTCTGCTGAATTGTTGACTCTGCATTAGCACGCTTCTTCTTGAATTCCTCCTCAAGATCCTTGCACTTCTGATACTGTGAAGTGAGTGTGTCAATCTGTACGAAAGCAATCTTATATGACGAACCTGCTGCTGCCTTAGAAACGACGGCTTCAGGTTCTGCGCCTGCTTTTTTCACTTCTTCACTTTTACCTGTTTTGTCACATGAGCAGATGGCTGCAGAAGCTGCAATCATCATAAGTCCAGAAAGGACAAGTGTAATTTTCTTCATATTTTAGTTTTTTCTGTTTATCGAAGCTGGAGATTATGTGTCACGACTTCTCACTCACAGCAAATCGCGACTTGTGGCGCATGGCAAAATCCTGACTTTGCACACAAGTCACACCCCTCTGTCGCATTGCTTTTGACTGACTCACATGTGTCTTGACAAAGCGACCGTTCTTTTTGAAGATAAGACGGACACAGAGGAAAAGCATACAAAATGCTATGATGATGACACAAAAAATGGATGTAATGATTATTGTTTCCAACTTTTATTATTAACTTTGTTGTCAAATTTCTATGCAAAGATAAGTGTTAAAATTTTGTCCCCCATATAAAACGATATTTTTTAACCTTATTTATACAAAAATCAACTAAACACATTAAAAATTAAGGAATAATGGGCAATAAAAATACAAAACCGCAACTTGTATTTGATTATTTCAGCATGCTGAACAAGGTGCCCCGCCCCTCTAAAAAGGAGGAAAAGGTAATTGCTTTTCTTCAGAGATTCGCCGAAGATAACAATCTACAATATAAAGTCGATGAAGTTGGCAATGTGCTCATCACCAAGGATGCCACTCCAGGAATGGAAGACAGACCTACGGTGGTGTTTCAGAGCCACATGGACATGGTGTGCGAGAAAACCAGCGACCGCGAGATAGACTTTGAAAACGACGAAATCGAGACATTCATCGACGGCGACTGGATGAAAGCAAAGGGCACTACTCTTGGGGCAGACGACGGCATCGGCGTGGCAATGGAGATGGCACTCCTCACCGACAAGACTGTGAAACACGGACCAATAGAATGCCTGTTCACCGTTGATGAGGAGACAGGGCTTACTGGGGCTTTTGCCTTGAAACCAGGATTTTTCAGCGGCAAGTATCTGCTGAATCTTGACAGCGAGGATGAAGGAGAGATTTTTGTGGGATGCGCAGGAGGCGCAAACACAGAGATTACGCTCAACCTGAAGAAGGAGCCATTAAGAAAGAGCTTTTTCGCTATGCACATCAGCGTGGATAAGCTGAGAGGAGGACATTCAGGAGATGACATAAACAAACATAGGGCAAATGCCATAAAGGCAATCATTCGATTCATATACAAGGAGATGCAGAAGTATGACCTCCGACTCGTGGATCTGCAAGGAGGCAATCTGCACAATGCCATACCTCGACAGGCTGAGGCTGTCATTGCTGTGCCTTTCGACAAGAAGGAGGACGTAAGAGTGGACTTCAACATCTTTGCTTCGGAATTTGAAGAGGAATACAAAGATGAGACTGGTGTGAGGTTCTTCCTCGAAAGTGTGCTCGACATTGAAGAGTGCATAGAGAAGGAACAGGCTGCACAGATTGTCAACGCTCTGATGGCTGTACATAACGGCGTGTATGAGATGAGCATCGACCTGCCAGGTCTTGTAGAGACAAGCAGCAATCTTGCAAGTGTGCATTTTGTTGATGACAAGATGGTGATTGTAACTTCACAACGCTCATCAATAGGCAGTCAGAGGGTGGCAATGTCGGATGCTGTGGCTGCAACTTTCAGCCTTATCGGTGCAGAGGTGAAAACTGGCGACGGATACCCAGGATGGAAACCAAACCCTGATTCTAAGCTGCTGAAGGTGGCGACAGACTCTTACAAGAGCCTCTTCGGCAAAGAACCGAAGGTGAAAGCCATACACGCTGGACTGGAATGCGGACTTTTCAAGGAGAAGAACCCAGGACTTGACATGATAAGTATAGGTCCTACCCTCCGAGGTGTTCACTCGCCTGACGAAGCGCTGCTCATCCCTACTGTGGAAATGGTATGGAAACATATTCTTGACATACTTGAGAAATTGTAAAGACGAAAGACGAAAGACGAATTACGAATTACGAATTACGAATTACGAAATACGAAATACGAAAGGCGAAAACTTGGGGAAGTTAAAAACGACACCAGCAGCGACAGTAACGTCTTTAACTCCTTTAACTTCCTTAACTTCTTGAACTTCCATATCAAGTGAAACAAAACTTATGTAAAGAACTTTAAAACTTAAAAACTTAAGAACTTTAAAACTTAAAAACTCAAAAAAATGACTATAAAAACAATTCCTGTTCTTCTGCTCACAGGTTATTTAGGAAGCGGAAAGACAACACTTTTAAATCGTATATTAACAAACAAGCAGGGCATCAAGTTTGCTGTCATCGTGAATGATATCGGCGAGGTGAATATTGACGCAGAACTTATCCAGCAGGGCGGCATCGTTGGAAAAAAAGACGAGAGTCTTGTGGCTCTCCAAAATGGATGTATATGCTGCACTCTGAAGATGGATCTCGTTGAACAGCTTACTGACATCACAAAGCAGCACCGTTTCGACTACATCGTCATAGAAGCAAGCGGTATATGCGAGCCAGCACCAATAGCTCAGACGATTTGCTCCATCCCTTCTATGGTGCAGGAGGTTATTGCCGATGGCGTGCCTATGCTCGACAGCATTGTAACTGTCGTTGACGCTCTCCGCATGAAAGACGAGTTCAATAGCGGCGAGAGTCTCACAAGCAAGAAGTTGGAAGAAGATGATATTGAGAACCTTATCATACAACAGATTGAGTTCTGCAACACCATACTTCTCAATAAAGCTTCGGAAGTTACCAAGGATGAACTGGGACGCATACGCTCTATAATCCGCGCCATTCAACCTAAGGCTGAGATTATAGAATGTGATTTCTGCGATGTGGATTTCAACAAGCTTATTGGCACCGCTGCGTTCAATTTCGACGAGGTGGCAGGTTCGGCATCATGGATCAAGGAGATAGAGAAGCATATTGACGAACTCGATGAGGATGAGGAGGATGAACATGAACATCACCACCATGACGATGAGTGTGACGGTCCTAATTGCAGCTGCCATCATCACCATCACGATGACGATGAACATGAGCACCATCATCACCATGATGAGGACGAACATGAGCATCACCACCACCATCACCACCATGACGGCGAATGCGATGACCCTCATTGCTGCTGCCACCATCATCACCACCACGGCGAGGGAGAAGCTGAGGAGTATGGCATCGGCACTTATGTATATTACCAGCGAAAGCCTTTCGACCTCACACTCTTTGATGAGTTTGTGGCAAAGCGATGGCCTAAGAATATCATCCGTGCCAAGGGCATCTGCTATTTCGCTGACGAGACTCATATCTGCTATGTTTTCGAGCAGGCAGGCAAGCAGGTGTCTCTGCGCAATGCTGGTCAGTGGTATGCAACAATGCCGGAAGATGAACTCGCTCGACTCATGGAGGCTGAACCTGGACTGAAGCGCGACTGGGATGAGACTTACGGCGACAGAATGCAGAAGCTCGTGTTTATCGGCCAGAAACTCGACAAACAGTTGATAAAGAAGGAATTGGATTCTTGTATCGCTAAGATTTAATATAAACTATACAAGTTTCGCTCCACTTGTTGTGGAGTTAATGGGCAGTTAAAGAGAAGTTAAAGGGTAGTTAAAGTGACAAATGTCCGACATAGCAAATGTCCCTTTAACTCCAAGCGAAGCGATAACTCCTCTTTAACTACCCCAAAGCGAAAGTATAATCAACTATGGAAAAGATCAAGGTAGGTATTATTGGCGCAGGATGGATTGCCAATAAGATGGCAGAGGCTTTAGCACCTCTAAGCAATGCGGAAGTCATAGCAATAGCATCTCGTTCAGAAACTAAGGCCAAGGAGTTTGCTGCTGCTTATGGAATCAAGAAGGCTTACGGAAGCTATGAAGCACTCGTTTGTGACAATGACGTGGATCTCGTGTATGTAGCTACTCCTCATTCGCATCATTATCAGCATGCCAAATTAGCTATAGAACATGGCAAGGCTGTGCTTGTAGAAAAGGCGTTCACAGCTAACGAACGCGAGGCTGAAGAACTGATAAGGATGGCTCACGAACGCAATGTGTTCATAACCGAGGCTATCTGGACACGCTACATGCCATTGTCACATAAGGTGAAAGAATTGATGAACAGCGGAATTATCGGCGAGCCACGCATCCTTACTGCAACACTCTGCTATATGATGGAAAATAAGGAACGCATCATAAGACCAGAACTTTGTGGCGGCGCATTGCTTGACCTTGGTGTCTATGTGCTGAATTTCGCACGGATGTATTTCGGCACGGATATCGCTCGCACAGTCACAAACTGTCATTTAGGAGAGACGGGCATGGATATGATGGAAAGCATTTCGCTCAGCTATGCCGACGGACGTATGGCAAATCTGCAGGCAGGATGCCTCACCCTGAATGACCGACAAGGCATAATCTGCGGTACTGACGGCTACATCCGTGTGGACAATGTGAACTGTCCGGAGCTTATCGAAGTATGGCGTAACTACGAACTCGTTGAACGCGTCGAACGTCCTGCAGACATGGTAAATGGATATGAATATCAAGTACTTGAATGCAAGCGATGTTTAGAGGAGAGATTATTGGAATCACCAATGATGCCTCACGAAGAGACGCTGTCAATAATGCGACAGATGGATGCGCTGCGCAAAGAATGGGGTGTACACTACCCTATGGACGACGCATCATTCACGACTGACAAGGTTTAGTTTGCGCCAGAAGAAATGGAACACCGCAAAGACAGGCTTGCATAATACTTCTGACGGATAATATGCGAGGAGTCGCCAGTTGCGCTTCTGTTCACTGGCAACTCTTCGCCAATAGTTTCTGCCTGTATCTTCTCCTACACCAATGCCAGCAAGAAGGTCGGCGTTTGTCCTCTCCATTTCTTCGATAAGCATAGTCCCCCTCACTTCATCTGGCTTGCAAAGCATGAAAGACTCGGGCATTGCAAAGAAATGCGTCATAATCCACATTACCGCGGCAGCGAAATCTGCCATTCCAACATTTTTTATCACACGCATCACTTCAATGCGTGATTCGGAATCTTGCTCTGACAGCCTTTTAAGCACAAAATAGTAATCGACAAGCTGACGAAGGGATATGCCTGTAGTGAACAGATGTTTGTAAAGATGCGACAGCTGATAGACGGCATTGAACGATACTTCAGGAATGGCACATTCACCATCACCCAAAGAACTAATGTTATTGATCTGAACGAACTCACGCTCTGAGTACCATCGCTGAAGCCTGCTGTTATGTATAGGATTGTTCATATATGTAGGACGTATATGAACTTCTATGTCCATATCATCTCTAACGGGGAAATCTGTATGGTTATACATCATTGCGCTTGGCTGACATACGCTTTTAACATACTCATATACTGATCCATGAGAGCCACCTATCCACACATCTATATCGCCGCTTGTACGATATTCGCCAAGATTCACATGCTCTCCACCAATGACAGCAATGTCATACATAAGCGCATTGCCCTGACCTTTTAAAAGGCATCCATCAAAGCCTTTCTTCTTGAAGCTCTTCAACACCTTACAGCTCTGCCAGTCTGCTATACGATTGCCCTCACGTATGGCATTTACCTGAACAGACCATTCAACAAGCAGCTGTTTGGAATGAGGCACATAGCTTACATCTGCACACGATGCGGCATGCAGTCTTAACATGCCAACATAAGCAATACCTACTACAGAATACAATAACGACTCCTCATACAGAGCACGCCACCCTTCCTCTTTTACTGGGGAAGAGAAATGCTCTTTGTTTCCAAGTGAAATCTGCAATAATTCAAGTAGTTCGTTTGACATTGTACCCTTTTCGTAACCACATTAAAATCCAAGCTTCTCACGCAAAATATATATGACAAACTCAACATTACCTATTATATATCTACGCCACATACGTTTTGGCTCGCTTAAAAGTCGGTACAGCCATTCAAAACCTGTCTTCTGCATAACTTTCGGCGCACGTTTACGAGTGCCTGCAAAGAAGTCAAAGACAGCGCCTATTGTTCCTACATGACAATGTATGTTGAGTTTGTCCCATTGAGAATATGTCCATTTTTCCTGCTTTGGTGCTGTCATTCCTATCCATAAGAGGTCAGGATCAATAGCATTTATTGCATTAACAATATTTCGGTTATCCTCAACAGTGAATATCGGTTTGAAAGGAGGAGAATAAGTCTTAACCTCAAGATTAGGATAGAAATATGCTGCATTCTCAACGATAGAGTCTAACACTCTCTTACTTGAGCCTATGAACATGACAACAGGCTTTTGTCTGTCGGGGTTCATCTTCTTCCAGAATGGCATCTCATTATCTGATTCTGTTTGAGTTGCGTCATATACGGCACCATTCAATTTCTTCATTTCAAAAGCGAACAAATCCCAACCTGCAATTCTCTCTTTTGGCCTTGTCTTAACATAATGCAAAAAACGACACGCATGTACTATGCTTATGCCGTCAGGTATAAGCACATCACCTTTCATCAATGCTTCTTCAAACAATTCATCATGTCGAGCATTGTTGTATGAATATGCATTAATCGTATTTATGAGGAGTTTCCCCTCTGGTAATGTTGTCAGTTTGCTTTTGCTCTCCAACAAATCTAGTACACGGATAGATATCATCTATATAATAGCAGTAATAAGTTAAAACTAAACCATCCTCTAATATTAGGAATTATCTTCAATAATAACTTTTAGAAAACAGGAATGAAAAACTAACACCAATAATTCTTGTGCAAAATTACACAAATTAACATTGTTATACAAACAAAATGATAGAAAAGATGATTTTTAGTACTCATTTTGCACATAAAGGCTATTAACAACTTGCATTTTTTAACATTTCACAATACAATAAAGGGGTAACAAGTATGGATTAAGAGATAAGAATTTAAAATAGTTATCCCCAGAAATCAAAGACTTCTGGGGATAAGGTATTTGTATTTAGAACAATCTATTAGTTGTTCTCTGGACGGAGCTGACGAACAACCTCAGCTGTGCGCCACATCTCAGACTCACGGAGAGCCTTAAGCTCCTTCTCAAGACCTACGCGGTAGTCAGGCTTAGAGTTTGCATCGATAGAAATCTGAGCCTCGTTACCAGTCTTAACAGAGTTGTAAAGCTTCTCAACAACTGGCTTGCAAGCATCGTGGAATGGGCCCATCCAGTCGAGAGCACCACGCTGTGCTGTTGTAGAGCAGTTAGCGTACATCCAGTCCATACCCTTCTGAGCGAAGAGTGGCATGAGTGACTGAGTGAGCTCCTCAACTGTCTCGTTGAATGCCTCAGATGGAGTGTGACCGTTCTCACGGAGCACCTCATACTGAGCGAGGAGGAGACCCTGGATAGCACCCATGAGAGAACCACGCTCACCTGTGAGGTCAGAAGTTGCCTCACGCTGGAATGTAGTCTCGAACATGTAACCAGAACCGATACCGATACCGAGAGCAAGAGTACGATCGAGAGCCTTGCCTGTAGCATCGTTGTAAACTGCGTATGAAGAGTTAAGACCACGACCCTCGAGGAACATAGTACGGAGTGATGTACCTGAACCCTTAGGAGCAACCATGATAACGTCGATGTCCTTAGCAGGAACACAACCTGTGCGGTCTGACCAAGTGATTGCGAAACCGTGAGAGAAGTAAAGAGCCTTACCAGGAGTGAGGTACTTCTGGAGTGTAGGCCATACAGACATTACTGCTGCGTCTGAGAGGAGACACATTACGATTGTAGCCTTGTCAGCTGCCTCTTCGATAGAGAAGAGAGTCTCACCTGGTACCCAACCGTCAGCGATAGCCTTCTCAAAAGTCTTGCCCTGACGCTGACCAACGATTACGTTGAAACCGTTGTCACGGAGGTTACAAGCCTGACCAGGACCCTGAACACCATAACCGATAACTGCGATAGTCTCGTCCTTAAGGATTTCACGAGCCTTGTCGAGTGGGAATTCTTCACGTGTCATTACCTCTTCGATAACGCCACCAAAATTCATTTTTGCCATTTTGATTTTTGTATTATGCAGAGCATGCTCTGCGGGTTTAATATAATGTATATTATTAATTCACATGTTATGTACTACAGATGCTGCTGAAAAGCTGCAGCCATAGATTAAGACAGAAACTGCAAGCTTGCAGCCCTACCCCTGTCTCTCCTTCTCTCGCTGCGCAAGATAGTTGTCAAGTCGTTCAATCTTTGACTTTGTGACTGCTATCCTACCAGAACGTACGAACTGAAGCACACAGCCCGGGATTGCATTAAGGCTGTCGAAGAGAGCAAGAATGTCGGATGTCATTCCTGTCTTCTCTATTGTTGCGAATGTAGGATTGACCTCAACGATACGAGCGTTGAACATACGCACAATGCGGCTTATGTTATGATCATCAAGCATAACTGGCGTGCTCACCTTCAGCAGACATGTTTCATTGATGAATATCTCATCATCAGTAAAATAGAATGCCTGAAGCACATCAATCTTCTTCTCCATCTGCTTGACAAGCATCATTGCCATCTCTTCATCGCAATTTGCAGTTACCGTGTACTTATGAACGCCCGGAGTGCTGCTTGCACATACATTGAGTGACTCGATATTTACCTGACGACGAGTAAACACAGCGGAAATCTGAGAGAGAAGTCCTGCTATATTCTCTGAGTAAATGAGGAATGTGTATAATTTTATTTCTTTATCTTGTTCCATTACGGGAGTTTCTTTTATTATTTCTCGGGCTGGAGCCTTGTCGCGATTCAGCACTCTGTCGCATTTTCCGCATGATGTGCATTCGCCACATTGTCCTCCGAAAGTTCGTTTAGTTCGTTTCATACTTCAAGAAGCATTTCGTCGATGTTTGCACCTGGAGGTGTCATTGGAAGCACATTGTCTTCTTCCTTGATTGCGCATTGCAAGAGATAAGGTCCAGGTGTGCTGAGCATCTCCTGAATAGCGGCATCAAGATCCTTGCGCTCAATGACTGTCTTTGATGGTATTCCATATCCTTTGGCAATAAGCTCATAATCAGGATTTGTCATCGGAGTGAAAGAATAGCGATGGCTGAAGAACATCTCCTGCCACTGACGAACATTACCGAGGAAGTTATTGTTCAAGAGTATTATCTTGACAGGCGCACCCTGCTCCATTATTGTTCCAAGTTCCTGAATTGTCATCTGCAGACCACCGTCGCCACAGAACACGCACACAGTACGGTCAGGAGCGCCAAAGGTAGCACCAATGCCTGCAGGAAGTCCGAAGCCCATAGTGCCAAGTCCACCAGATGTCACTACAGAGCGTGGCTTTGTGAACTTAAAGTAACGACACGCAAAGAGCTGATTCTGACCGACATCAGTAACCATGATTGCCTCATTGTTAGCTGCTTCACTCACCTTGCGAACAACCTCTCCCATAAGGAGAGGACCATCAGCAGGATTGATTGCCTTATCTATCACCTTATTAAACTCTTTCTCCTCGTAAGGCTTAAATCCTTCAATCCATGCATCATGCTTTGCCTCATCAAGAAGCGCAGTAACAGCAGGAATTGTTGCTTTGCAGTCGCCATGTACAGCAAGGTCAATCTTCACGTTCTTGTTGAACTCAGAAGCATCAATATCAAAATGTATAATCTTTGCCTGCTTTGCATAAGTTGCAAGGTTACCTGTCACACGGTCATCAAAACGCATACCGATAGCAATCAAGAGGTCGCACTTGTTTGTCATCACGTTTGGTCCCAAATTTCCATGCATTCCAAGAATACCCTTGTTGAGACTATGGTCAGAAGGCATATCACTAAGTCCGAGGAATGTAGTGCCAAAAGGAATCTGTGCCTTTTCCAAGAAAGCCTGAACCTCTTCACGAGCGCCAGCAAGTTCCACACCTTGACCAAGCAAAGCAAATGGCTTGACGCTGTTGTTAATCATCTTAGCTGCAGCCTCAACAACATCCTGCTTTACATTTGGATATGGGTTATAGCTGCGGATGAAATCCACCTTTGCTGGTTCAAAATCCACCATTCCTGTCTGAGCATTCTTAGCAAAGTCAAGAACAACAGGACCCGGACGGCCACTCTTTGCCACATAGAAAGCACGAGCCACAGCCCAAGCAACATCCTCCGCACGACGAATCTGGTAGCTCCACTTTGATATAGGCTGTGTAACGCCAACGACATCAACCTCCTGGAAAGCATCTGTGCCAAGCATAGCAACACCCACCTGACCGCAAATGACAACCATAGGTGTTGAGTCTATCATAGCGTCAGCAATACCTGTGATTGTATTTGTTGCACCAGGACCACTTGTAACAATGGCACAACCCACCTTTCCGCTGACACGAGCATAGCCCTGAGCAGCGTGTACTGCACCCTGTTCGTGACGAACAAGAATATGATTGAGAGACTGCTTATGATCGTAGAGCGCATCGTATGTAGGCATGATGGAACCACCAGGATATCCGAAGAGGACATCCACACCTTCATGCTCCAATGCGCGCATCAGTGCTTCTGCACCGGTAATGACCCCCTCCCGGCCTCCCCGAGGGGAGGAGTTGGAAGACACATTATCAATAGACGCTGATACAGTGTTATCGGGTGTCATATTACTATCTTTATTCATTTCAGAAAATATATCTACAAATTTCTTTTAAAACCTTATCTATTTCTTCCATTATCTTGTCATTGTCAAAGCGAATGACTGTAAATCCCATCGCTTCGAGATGCTCTGAACGCTGTTTGTCTAACATCTTTTGCTGTGGTTGAGAATGATAACCACCATCAACCTCAATAACAAGCTTTTCTTCAAGACACACAAAATCTAGAATATACTGCTCAATTACATGCTGTCTGTTAAATTTCTTGCCCAGACGTTTCGCTCATAAATGCTCCCAAAGGACACATTCTGCTTCTGTTTGATGTTTTTTGTTCTCTCTCGCCCACTCGTGGAGCAAGGAATACAAAGCGGGATCAGCAGTAACGTAGCTTTTGTTTACCATCTTTGGATACTAATTTATCGTACAATCCAAGTTATCGTACAATCCAACCTATGGTGTCTTTCTTCTCCTCCCCTCGGGGAGGCTGGGAGGGGGTCATCAATCAATAATCCTCACGCCACCCTTATCTGCACTTGCCACACTCTGAGCATAAGCACGAAGAGCCTTTGACACAACACGGTTGCGCTTGAGTGGCTGCTGTGGACGAGCTGCAAGTTCCTCGTCAGAAAGCTTCACATTGATTGAACGTGAAGGGATATCGATAACGATAATGTCGCCATCCTTGATCTTGCCGATATTGCCGCCAGATGCTGCCTCTGGAGAGATGTGACCGATAGAAAGACCCGAAGTACCACCAGAGAAACGTCCGTCTGTGATGAGGGCACATTCCTTACCCATGTGCATACTCTTTATATAAGATGTAGGGTAAAGCATCTCCTGCATACCAGGACCACCCTTAGGACCTTCGTGAGTGATGACTACGCAGTCGCCCTTCTTCACCTTGCCTCCGAGGATGCCCTCGCAAGCGTCTTCCTGTGAGTCGAAGCATACTGCAGGACCTTCAAAATGCCAAAGCTCAGGAGCAACACCAGCAGTCTTCACCACACAGCCATCCTGTGCAATGTTACCAAAGAGAACAGCCATACCGCCGTCCTTTGTGTAAGCATGCTCGATGTCACGAATACATCCATTCTCACGGTCTGTGTCAAGTGACTCCCAACGTGTGTCCTGTGAACCCATCTTAGTTGAGAACTTGCCAGCAGGAGCTGAGTGGTAGATGCGGTCAGCCTCTGGGTCGATAGTATCACCTGTGATGCTGTACTTCTTGATATCTTCACCAAGAGTTGAGCCGTTCACACGCTTGCAAGTGAGGTCGAGAAGGTCGCCCTTAGCAAGCTCACCCATGATGCCAAGGATACCACCTGCACGGTTCTCCTCCTGGATAGAGTATTTCTGCCAGTTTGGAGCGAGCTTGCAGAGGAATGGCACCTTGCGTGAAAGCTGGTCGATGTCTGTCATCTTGAAGTCAACACCACCCTCCTGAGCAACAGCGAGGAGGTGAAGAACAGTATTTGTTGAAGCACCCATAGCAATGTCAAGAGTCATTGCGTTGAGGAATGCCTGACGTGTAGCTATTGAACGAGGAAGAACTGACTCATCGCCATCTTCATAGTAAGCCATGGCATTCTTCACGATAATCTTTGCAGCATCCTTGAAGAGCTGAACACGGTTAACGTGAGTTGCAAGGATTGAACCATTGCCTGGAAGAGAGAAGCCAAGAGCCTCAGTAAGAGAGTTCATAGAGTTTGCTGTAAACATACCAGAGCATGCACCACAACCAGGGCATGCACTATGCTCAACAACAGCAAGTTCCTCGTCGCTGACTGTTGGGTCACCACCCTTGATCATTGCTGTGATAAGGTCGGCATTCTCGCCGTTCACCTTACCTGCCTCCATAGGGCCACCGCTTACAAACACAGCAGGGATATTGAGGCGCATAGCAGCCATGAGCATACCAGGAGTAACCTTGTCGCAGTTAGAGATGCACACCATAGCGTCTGCCTTGTGTGCGTTAACCATATACTCAACAGAGTCCGCTATGATGTCGCGTGAAGGGAGAGAGTAAAGCATACCGTCGTGTCCCATTGCAATACCGTCATCCACAGCAATTGTGTTAAACTCTGCTGCATAGCAACCGAGCTTTTCTATCTCAGCCTTCACAATCTGACCGATTTCGTGAAGATGAGTGTGACCTGGCACAAACTGAGTGAATGAATTTACAATAGCAATGATTGGCTTGCCAAACTGCTCACGCTTCATACCGTTGGCTACCCAAAGAGCACGGGCACCTGCCATACGGCGACCTTCTGTGCATACTGCACTACGTAACTGATGTTTCATATATGTTAGAATCTTTTTATCAATTTTATCCTGCCACAATAACGACAATTTAGCTTACTGCGACAAAAAAGCACCTCTCTCGCTGCAAGAGAAAGGTCCAAAAACGATGCAAAAGTAATAAAAACCAATGAATTTAACGTACGTTTTTTTATAAAAAGAGAGTGAAACCCTTCATTCGCAAAGGATTTCACTCTCAAACGCACGTTTTTTTGCACAAAAGCAAGTGTATATTGCAAGCATGAGATACTTTCTACTTCTTCACGTTCTTCTCAAACCACTCTTTTGCATAAGGGAGAAACAAGTCATGCCCCTTTGCATTGAGATGAGCCTTGTCTTCAGGCTTTTGGAAATACTTCTTCCTGAAATCATCATCACGAACCTTTACCACACATGCTGAATCGTAATTCATCATCACAGGTATCTTATGGCGCAAGCACACTTCTTCGATAATGCTGCATACTGGCTCAAAGCCAGGACTATCCACATACCAAGGAGAGACAAAACCTATCTTCGCCTTAGGGCAATGGCGTTCAATACCAGTCAGTAACACTTCAAGCGAGTCGGCAAACATCTTCAGCGAATCAGCATTCTCACCACATTTGTTTGCATCATTATGACCTGCCACTATCAAGACATAATCAGCTTTCGGATCCATGTCCTTGTATCGCACCCACATCGCAGGGCCAAAGTTATACTTGCCGTCATGAGTACGGTCAAAGGCTATGCTCGACCCATTGCGCCCATAATTATTATATGTGTATCCAAGCTCCATTGCCATCTTAGCATGCCACGTCTCTTCTTTCGGGCATTTGTGGTTGGCAACATAAGAGTCGCCTATCACATTCAGCACCTTGCTTGACGTACAAGCATGGAGTGCCAGCACACATATAAGGAACAAAAGCTTTCTCATATAAGCCGCCATGTTATTTACTCAAAGCTTTGAATGCGAGCAATATACTTTCCAATAATATCGAACTCGAGATTCACCTTTGTGCCGACTTGTATCTGATGGAAGTTGGTATGCTCGTATGTATATGGAATGATATTAACCTGAAAACTGTCATCTGTAGAATTGCATACTGTGAGTGACACGCCGTTAACAGTCACACTACCCTTGTCAACCGTCATATAACCTTTCTTCGCCATCTCCTTATCGAACACATACTTAAATGTATATGTGTAGCTTCCCTGCTGGTCAATCTTCTCCACGCACTCTGCTGTCTGATCCACATGACCCTGCACTATATGCCCGTCAAGACGACCATTCATCATCATCGAACGCTCCACATTCACCTTATCACCAACTTTCAGCAAACCAAGATTACTCTTCATGAGTGTCTCCTTCATGGCTGTAACAACATACTTGTTATCAAAGATTTTCACAACCGTCAGACATACGCCATTATGCGCAACACTTTGATCTATCTTGAGTTGATCAACAAACGAGCAAGTGAGTGTGAAATGCATATTCTCTTGCTCCTTCTCTATAGCAACAACTGTTGCAAATTCTTCGACTATACCGCTAAACATAATTAAAATTGTAATATTACAAAGCATGCATCTCATGCAAGTTACAACGCTTTGAATCGACCGTAATTGTTAAATATATGCAAAGATAATTGTTTTTCAACAAATTTCAATAACTTTGCACAAAATTACTCGGCATTGAGTGTGTTTTCTTCTTTTCCAACACATACAAACGCCACTATAACATTATATTATAAAAACAATGAAAAATATCTTCTATTCACTCTTCATGCTTGTTGCTGCCTTCGCTATGGTGAGCTGTGACGACGACATCGATGGAACAGGTACATTACCAACATTCAACGACTTAGAACTGTCGCCATCAACATGCTATCCTGAAGACTCAGTTGCTATTACTGTTACTTTCCAAGAAAAAGGCAAGGATTACTATTTTTACGAACAAAATATCACATGCGATGACGGCAGAATCCTCTACCGCAACAAAAACCATACCTCTTCTTTACCAACAAAAGTGAAATTTGCCGCACCATCTAAGCCTGGCAGATACACAATTACATTCAATTCAAAGATTTCATACACAATAGGCAAGGTGCTTTTCGATGTTCCTCAAGAAGCAAAAGCTACCCTATTGGTTATAACTCCAAATACAGACGAAGACGAGAATTAAATTCAGTACTTCTGTAAGCATTAGTCCACTTACTGCACTTAACTGTTGCAAGCGTAACATACGGCGTGTTACAAGTGTTACATGCTTTATGTTGCAAGTGTTACACAAGGCATGTTACACTTGCAACATAAAGCATTTTTATTTGCTGTTTAGAATATCAACCATAACACCTGTATGGTACTGGTTTTAGTTGACACATTCATTAGTTAATACTGCTCAGGTTGACACTTGCCTTGAATGCGTCCTGATTTAGTTGACAGTACCCCGCGGTTAGCACTGAAAAAGTTGACACCTAAGCTTTCAAAGGGCAAAGGTACGCTACATTTAGAATATCTGTCATAACACCGACATACAGAGGCACAAATCAAGTATTCACTACCATATTTGCAGATAAACGCAGTAATATTTGGCAGTATCGTTTTCTTTCGCTAATTTTGTTGAATTATTGAGAAAAACAATATCATTATAGTAATGACTTTTACTATATTACTATACTAATATTTCATACTAACCCAAATACTACAAATGAAACATTTACTGTTAACAGCCCTACTCGCCACTTCTGCATCAGCATTCGCCAATCATCCCGATTCGGTTTATGTGCGACCAGACAGCAAGAATGGCACACGAGATTTCAAAATCGCATACTCCATCGACAAGAAGCACTGGACACGCATAGAGTGCAATCTCTTCGAGAGCGACTATGGCACATGGGGCAGCGAGAAAAAGCTCTTCTACCCTGTATTGTCTTATGAAAAGGGACTTTACAAGGCAACTTTCATACCAAATCTCAACAATGGGCAGATTGCCACAACATGTTCTGAGGATTTCGCCCTCTGGAAACCGCAAGACTACCCTTACATCGACAAGGAGAAGTTTAAGGACGTTGTAGAGCAACAGAAAAAGGCATCGGAGAATAACATAATCCGCATTCCATATTCAGGACTTGAGGCATTGCTCGCAAAGCAAATTAAAGCACAGGCAAATGGTGCAAAAGAGCGTATCGACTTCATCAGCGAGGGCAAGTCTATTGCCAGCAACGCTAAGGACATAACCATGAAGCTTGATGTCAACTTGAACGACAGCAAGGCTATCTCTCCCGACTTGATGGGCATATTCTTCGAAGACATAAGTTATGCTGCTGACGGAGGACTTTATGCCGAACTGATTCAAAACCGCGACTTTGAGTATTCGTCTGACGACCGACGCGAATGGAACTCCTTAACAGCATGGAAGCTTGACGGCGAAGGCACAACATGGAGCATAGGCACCAACACCCCTATTCATAAGAACAACCCACATTATCTTGTGCTGAACACCACATCTAAAGGCGCAAAAGTGACCAACGAAGGATGGGACGGTATAGCCATCAAAGAAAAGGCTAAATACAACCTCTCACTCTTTGCCAGAGGCATAGGCGCCATCAAAGTGAGCCTTGTGGAAAACGGCGAGTACATAGCGTCGACAGTAATCAAAGCGAGCGACGACTGGAAGCAGCACAAAGCAGTACTGACAGCTTCTAAGTCTGCAGCTAAGGCTCAGCTTGTCATCGAACCTATTCAGGCAGGCTCTATGCACATCGACTTCATATCCCTCATGCCAAAAGACACATATAAGGGTCATGCTAACGGATTGAGGAGAGATCTTGCAGAAACCATTGCTGACCTTCACCCTAAGTTTGTACGCTTCCCTGGAGGATGCGCCACACACGGACAAGGCATCGACAACATCTATCATTGGCAGGCTACTGTGGGCGAACTGTGGGAGCGTCAGCCAGACATGAACATCTGGAGCTACCACCAGACACGCGGACTCGGATTCCACGAATATTTCCAATTCTGCGAAGACATGGGGGCAGAGCCTCTGCCTGTGCTTGCTGCTGGCGTGCCATGCCAAAACTCTTGGAAAGGCGGAGCTGGACAGCAGGGAGGCATTCCTTTTGAGAAAGACCTTAACGGCAAACCATCACCATACACATACAACGGCAAGCCTCTCACAATGGAGAGCTACCTGCAAGAGCTGCTTGACCTCATCGAATGGGCTAACGGCGATGCAAAGACATCACCACTCGCACAAATTCGCGCCAAAGCTGGTCACCCAGCCCCATTCAACATGAAATACCTCGGCATAGGAAATGAAGACCTCATCAGCGATGTGTTCCTTGAGCGATACCTCTTCCTCATCGACGGCATCAAGAAGGCTCATCCAGAGATTACTGTCGTGGGCACAGTTGGACCATTCTGGGAAGGCAGCGACTACGAATATGGATGGCGAGAGGCCAAGAAGCATAACATAGAGGTGGTTGACGAGCATTACTACAACTCCCCATCATGGTATTTCTCACATCGTGACTTCTACGACAACTACGACCGCAAAGGCACAAAAGTGTATCTCGGAGAATGGGCGTCGAAAGGCAACAACGTGACAAACGCACTCGTTGAGGCTGCCTATCTCACTAATGTTGAGCGCAATGCCGATGTTGTCATAATGTCATCTTACGCACCTCTCCTTGCAAAAGAAGGTCACACAAGCTGGAATCCCGACCTCATCTATTTCAACAACACGGAAATAAAGCCTACAGCAAACTATTATGTGCAACGTGCATTCGGACAGAATGCTGGCGATGAGTACATCTACTCCGACCTCTCTGTAAGTTATAGCAACGCCAGCGAAAACCGCAACTCAGAAATAGGCAAGATTAAGGAGCGCATAGACAAGTCTGTTGTTCGCGACAGCAAGACAGGCGACATCTATCTGAAGTTTGTAAGCCTCCTGCCAAAAGAGGCTGCCATGACCGTAAATCTTGGCCAGGAAGACATCATGAAGGATTATCTCACAACAGCAAACATGGACGTGCTTGCAAGCGAGAAGAATCCTAACCAGCGCAACTGGGAGGTGAACGAGACAAAGACAATCACGATAAGCAACCAGTTTGAAGTGAAAATCCCTGCATATTCTGTGGTGACAATAAAGATAAAGAAAAACTCAAAAAAGAAATAATATCCTCCAACCAACCCTAAAATATGGTTGAGAGAATGACGGCTGTGCATACGAACAGCCATTATACATCTAAAAATATGAAGAAATATATTACAGCTGCATTTACACTCCTTGCAGCATTAAACGTCTCTGCTCAGACAATAGCACCTTTCGGCACGGTGATAAAACCTACAGACGGCAACATCAAGATAATCGGAAGAACAGAAAACAGCAACCCGGAACGACCAGTATTCACCTTCCCTGGCGTACAGATACGCACAGGCTTCAACGGCACATCTCTCAAGATGATGGCGAAGCCTAAGTCTGGATATTTCATGGCATCTATCGACGGATGCGAGGCTTTCAAGGTGTGTTTCAACAGCGAGAACGACTCAGTAATCTCTCTCGCCGCAGGTCTTCCAAAGGGAACTCACCAAGCTATGGTGATGTATGTGAATGAGGGATATGAGCGTCTGCCTGAGTTCCGCGGCTTCATCGTTGACAAGGGAGAGTCGCTCGCTCCTGTACAGAATCTGCCTGAGCGCACCATCGAGTTCATTGGCAACTCCATCACTTGCGGATATGGTGTCGAAGCCTCTGACAAGATGTATCACTTCATGGATGAGACTTCAAACCACTACTACACCTATGCAGCTCGCACAGCACGCAACCTCAACGCATTGCATCTCGTTGTGGCTCGCTCAGGCATTGGAGTGTACCGCAACTATAACGGCCCACGCACAGGAGACAAAATCAACATGAACACAGAATACACCCATACACTTCTTTATAACGAGAAGTATCAGTGGGATTTCTCTCGATTCACTCCACAGGTTGTCTGCATCAATCTTGGCACTAACGACACATCAACAGACGGAGCAGATCCTAAGCTGCTGCTCAATGGCTACCGCAACCTCTACAAACAGGTGCGCAACCATTATGCCAACGCAAAGATTGTATTGCTCAGCGGAAGCATGATGGGCGGCGAGTCATTGGAGCTTGCCAAGAGTTCGATGAACAAGGTTGTGGAAGAAGCGCACAAGAGCGGCGACAACGAAGTGTACCGCTTCGATATCACGCCTCAAGATGGTTCTCTCGGTTACGGAGCAGACTGGCATCCAAGTTATGCTCAACACGAGGTGATGGCAAATGAACTTACCGCATACCTCAAAAATCTCATGAATTGGTAGAAACAAAAATTAGCCGCATCGATGATTCAACGATGCGGCTAATTTTTTCACTCTGCTTATAAATTGTAATAATATATCACAACATCCACTATACAGATTGCAAGCATAAGCAGACATGCCATAAACTTAAAAAAGGATGTGACCAAAAGCGACATGAGCGTGTAGCTCGCCACAACGAAAGATTTCTTCCATTCAAATTCGCCTGAATACTCTGAAATCTGACCAATAAATGCACCAACGAAAGGTCCAATCACAATACCCCAAGGCAAGAAGAACAGGCCAATGAACAAACCAATATTTGCGCCCCACTCTGCTCTCTTGCTTCCTCCTGCCTTCTTCGCCATATAGCCCGGAGCAAGATAATCGGTGATTGCCAACGCCACAACAAGCAATGCCATCATGACAGTAAGAACAATCATTATTGTAGAAGGGTATGCAACACAGCAAAGTATCATTGCTGCCAAAGCCAGAGGAGGGCCAGGCAGGGCAGGCACAAACGAGCCGACAATGCCAACAACATTGAGCACGCCTGCTATGATAAACATTATATCTTGATTTGTCAATTCTCTCATATTTATACTTTATTTTTAATGATGGCGGGGATTCATTCATCTCCTTTTGTCGCAAAGATAAAACATTTTCTTCACATAATTTGTTCACGCACACTAATTATTGTATTTTTGTAGTGATATTAACAAAAAGAGCTATCAATTAATATGGAACAAGGTGAAAACATCTTCATATTTAGAAAATTTATGCTTGACGACGATGAAGAGGAAATCGACAAATGCCACAGAGCAGCTGTTGACAAACTTCAGACTCTATATCCAGGCAAGCAGATAATTGATTACGACCAGTTCACCATAGGTATAGAGACCGACAGCTATTACTCTGAAACAGGGATTGACACATACGAGCTTGGAACTGTCGATTGGGAGATTCCCGCTATCAAAAACACAAGAGACGGCGAAGTAATAACTTTCAGAGCAGACTGATCAGCTTTCTGCGACAAGGGGGAAGAGGACCCCATTTGTTAAAAGTTAAAAGGTGTTAAAAGTCATACTTTCAACACCTTCTATTTTTTATATACAAATGTGTATTAACAAGTTACATCAAAACATTAATTATCAAATGTCAATTTCCGATTTTTCATCATGCCAAACGGAATACAACGGGAAGGGTGTATTTCACTCTTACAAATTTTCCATTCTGTCTGCCAGGTTTCCACTTCGGCATAGACGAAACAACACGAAGGGCTTCCTTATCAAGCAAAGGGTCAGAAGACTTGGAAACTTTTGCATCAACAATTGAACCGTCCTTATTGACGATAAACTGCACATACACCCTTCCTTGAATGCCCTGCTCTGCCGCTACTGCTGGATATTTCAGATTCTTGCTCAGCCAAATCATAAGCGCCTTTTCGCCTCCCGGAAACTCTGGCCCATGCTCAACATTCTCAAACACATCGTCTTCATCTATTTCCTCCATCTTCATAACTGGAGCGCGAGAGACAGGGCCAGAGGCAGAAGAAACAGGACCTTGTATTGGTTCATCAAAAGACTCTGTACTGACGATGTTCTCTTCAACAATATCCATGTTATTCTCAACAATATCAAGAAGTTCTGCCACTTTAGGGATATCCATCTTTGGAGGAGGAGCCATGGTGAATATCTGCTGAGTGATAGGTATCACGTCTTGGTCGTCATTAAAAGACACAGCAGAGAATACGGTATCTTTCTCCACATACTCCCGAGTTGTGTATTCAAAACAAGCGTAAAGAACTGCAAGACCAAAGATTGACCCGATAAACAAATGAGTGTTTCGTGTGCCTTCTATATCAGCACTTAATGATTTCTTAATCTCCATAATGCAATGTTTTAGATGTTAGTATTTCTTTTGACATTGCAAATGTAGCGAGACCCACAGCATCACCTTTTACTATCTTTACAGATTCTATAAACGTGTCCAAATATTAGACATTTTCGTGTCCAGTAATTAGACACGGAGAAGAACTATGATAAATCTCACAACATAACGACCAGTCATAGGAATAGCTGACTTACAATTTCAAACCCTTTGGATTTAGGATTTCTTAAACACTAAAAATAAATTTCTTCACTTACTTAGCAAAAAAATGCGTACATTTGCAATATCATACAAAAAGCAGATGTTCAGCACTTTTTGCTGAGCTGGCATTTTATTACATTGCTGGTTTACGACATTGAACACCCCCAAAAACAATATGCAGATGTACAAAACTGTTCTCATAGTAGATGATAATCAGAGCGTATTGATTTCGCTGAAATACCTTCTCAAAAAGACTTTCGAGAAAGTTATCACCCTCAATTCGCCCGACACCATATTACAAACAATGTCGCAGGAAGACGTGAGTGTCGTCCTGCTCGACATGAATTTCGCCTTTGGATTGAACACTGGCAATGAAGGATTGTTCTGGCTCGACAATATCAAGAGGGAGCATCCACAAACACCCGTTGTGCTCTTCACCGCCTATGCCGACATTGAACTTGCAGTAAAAGCGTTGAAGCGAGGTGCATCAGATTTTGTTGTCAAGCCATGGGATAACGAGAAACTGGTACAAGCACTCACTTCATGCATTGACAAGCAGACAGAGGTGCAGCCACTTCAAGAGATGGAGGAGGCGCATATAAAAGGCGCTGTTGATAAATGTCACGGAAATTTGAAATTGGCAGCTGACCTTTTGGGCATCAGCAGACAGACGCTATATAACAAACTAAAGGGATGTTCTACGAATTAGTTTAAGCGTTCAAATCCATTCGGCATGTTTGCTTGACATCTGTTTGTCTATCGCTTGCGATAGTCTAAAAAGAGTCAAACTAATTTATAGAACACCCCCAAAACAATAGGTGGCACAATATGTAGCGCCTATATTTCTCACACCTCTGCTTGATTTAATATGTTTGACACTTCACAATACCCATTAGTTCTTGAAGCCATAAAAAATGGCGATTTCTCTTTCAGACTGCCCACAAAAGGACTCATGCCAGGCGAGCGAGCTGCAAGGGAGACAATAAACAAGATGCTGGAAATGATGCAAGAACAGCGTCAAAATATAGAGATGGCATCATGGGAGAAACTCACACGAATACTCACCCATGAAATTATGAATTCGCTTGCTCCTATAGTTTCCCTCAGCGACACTTTCATGCAAGAGGAAGAGATAAAGAAATCCGAATACTATGACGGAATAAAAGCCATACATGACACATCTGAGGGTTTATGCTCTTTTGTGGACAGCTATCGGAAGTTTTCCTCTCTCCAACAGCCTCAACCTGAGCATATTCTCGTCAGCGACCTGATAAGTGGCATCACAAAATATTCTGAACTGGTGGAAATAACAACAAGCATAGAACCTCATGCCTTAACGCTCTATGCAGACCCAAATCTTATCCGTCAGATAATTATAAATATAGTGAAAAACGCCATAGAAGCATCAGCAACAAAAATCCATATCTCTGCTTACCAATATAACAACAACCCTTTGAGAATTGTTATTGCAAACAATGGCAAAACAATCTCAGAAGAAGAGCAGAAGGAGATTTTCGTGCCATTCTTCACCACCAAGAAGACAGGCAACGGCATCGGACTCAGCTTATGCCGCCAAATAATGACAATATCAGGCGGAAGCATCGAACTGCTGCCAGCAAACACTAATGGATGGAATGTGAGTTTCCAACTACTCTTCCATCAAACATTTCGATAACACGGTCAGCATAATCTGCATCGCGGCGATTATGTGTCGCCATTACTATTGTGGCATGAAGCGTGTCATGAAGTTCAGAAAGCAAATGCATAACCTCCTGCCCCTGCTTTGAATCGAGATTGCCAGTAGGTTCATCGGCAAGAAGCAATTTAGGCTTTGATATCACAGCTCGTGCGATGGCTGCTCTCTGTTGCTGTCCGCCCGACAGCTCTGCTGGATACATCTTCGTGCGATGGCTGATATTTAGACGACCTAACATTTCATTCACAAGCTTCCTACGCTCATTTGCAGGATAGCCAAGAAGTTTCAGAGGAAGCTCGACATTCTCAAATACAGTAAGGTCATCAATCAGGTTAAACGATTGAAATACAAATCCTAAATTCTTACGGCGAAAATATGTCCTTTCATTTTCAGAGAGTGCATACATATCCTGTCCGTCAATCAAAAGCCTGCCTTCAGTAGGCGTGTCAAGCAAACCGAGGATGTTGAGCATCGTAGTCTTTCCCGAACCAGAAGGTCCCATAATAGCCACGAACTCGCCATCGCCGACTTCAAGATTCACATCGCGCAGACATAAGGTAGTTGGAAATTCCTTTCTTATATTTTCAAATTTTATCATATATTCGCAAATCTTCAATTGTCATACTTGATTGCCTGTGGCAAATCATCTACTGCAAGCTTTATGTTTTGCGCTGTTATCGACAAGAATACAAGCAGCGAAAGCACCAAAAACACCAAGACATACAGCCATAAAGGCACAGTAATCACATTGTTGAACGATGAAAGCCACACATCTGCAAGAAACTTTGCGGATGTCATTCCCACGACCGCACTTATAGCGAGAAGGAAGGCGTAATGCTTTATCTGAATCATCAATATCTCCAGTCTTGTCATTCCTATCACGCGGCGTATTGCTGTATTACGAAGCATATAGCGGCGTTCTATCATTGTGATGGAAAAGACACCAAACAAAGTTATGACTATACAGCAAATAGCAAGCCACATTGTCTTTCTCGCAAAATTCAGTTCAGCAGAATATATCGCTCCTATTGTTTCATCAAAGCCTTTGAATCCGTACATCATTTCTGCCTCACCCTCATCCGTGTAATACTCTTCCATGCCATATAATTCCAACAAGCTTCTGAACATAGCCTTACACACCGCCCGCCTGTCAACATTATCAACTAAGCGAACAATCACAAATTGCTGTGTCTTGTCTGACGAATAGTCTTCCTTAGCTTGCGAGTATATGTCAGTAAGAGATTTAGAAATCACAACGCATTCAACACCTTTCACCCGGGTGAGGGATTTTTTTAGCGTCTCTTTGTCTGACTCCGAAAGTATAGATGTCACTTTTGAATACACCATATTCTCTATAGGAAACTTGAAATCGGAGTTTGTAAGAGAGTAATTCTGCAAAACAATAATACCAAAATAAAGCATCACTAAAAAGCACGCTGTGAATTGCAAAAACAACATCAACGAACGAAGTCGCCTTCCCATTCTTGACAAAGCAAAACGTCCTTTGAGAATCATTGAAAGAGGGAAATGAGTAGAATATACAGCGGGATAAAACCCTGATAATATGCCTGTTGCCAATGAGAACACTGCCAATCCAGCAAGTATTATCAGATTACCATTGTCGGTAATGCTTATGCTTTTAGAAAGCGGACTGTCAAGAACGCCAAGGTTGTCAATCACAGCAATAGTAAAAATGGAAACCAGCAAAGCAATGCCTGTCATAGACAGTTTCTGAATGATGATATCTCTGCGAACACTCCATTTTGTGACGCCAAGAACCATCAGCGTATTCAGTTTCTTCATCTGCGACGGTGCCTCCGTCATCGAAACTGTAATGAACGAGATAGCAGATATAAGCAGCAATGCCAAGGAAAAGACTGACAGGGCAAAATCCATATCGCTCTTCTTCTTTACAATAGTCTTCTCATTAGAAAGAACATCCTTTTCAGGCACAAGCTTCATCTTCAGTCCCTTAAACATTAGCGATTGGGCTTGGCTCCTTGCTCTCAGCATATCAAGTCGGTCGTTCATCTCTTTCTCAACAGCAGACTCGCTTTCCGGGTAATCAAGGCGAACGAATGTGCTATACACCCAATAGGAATAAGACTTTGAAAATTGAGAAACTATATAACGATTCTTTATGTGCTTGTTCCCTTTCAACAATTTCGTTATTGGCAAAGAGACATTAGCACTTACAGCATCGGCAGAGTCAGCATCAGCAGTCACAAGGTATAATGCATTTGCGCTTTCTGTTCGATAATAATCCAATTCATCTGTCTGGCTTATAGACAAATAGCAAACCACCATCGAGATTATCATCCCGATGACACAAAACACATTATATATTTTCTTTATCTTAATCAATGGCAAAAAAACACAAAGGTTCCAAAGAAAAACAATGCTATATGTTATCTCTGAAACCTTTGTGCTGAATATTGAGTTTTATGCCGCTATTTTACAGCATTCCTTTCGAACTTGGCAACTGGAACTTATAGATATCTCTCTTAACAGCCATCTTTATGCTTCGTGCTAGAGCCTTGAATATTCCTTCTATCTTATGATGCTCGTTATCACCTTCTGCTTTGATGTTCAGGTTCATGCGTGCTACGTCGCTGAATGACTTAAAGAAATGATGGAACATCTCTGTAGGCATGTCACCAACATACTCACGCTTAAACTCTGCATCCCAGATGAGCCATGCACGACCGCCAAAGTCAAGTGCGACAGAGCAGAGACAATCATCCATAGGAAGACAATAGCCATAACGCTCTATTCCTCGCTTGTCGCCCAACGCTTTGCCGATACACTCGCCAAGTGCTATTCCCGTATCCTCAATAGTATGATGCTCATCAACATTAAGGTCGCCATTCACATGGATGAACAAGTCTATACTGCCATGCTTGCCAATCTGTTCGAGCATGTGATCGAAGAAGCCAAGTCCTGTGTTTATGTCACACTGCCCTGTGCCGTCAAGATTGAGTCGGATGTCAATATCTGTCTCCTTCGTCGTACGCCTTACTGAAGCTGTACGCTCGCCAGCAAAGAGTATCTCTGTAATCTCATCCCAAGACTGCACATTATCACCAAGGATAAGATATTTGCATCCGAGATTTACCGCCAACTGCTTATCTGTCTGGCGGTCGCCAATCACATAGCTATTAGCAAGATCATAATCACCAGCAAGATACTTGGTCAACATTCCTGTGCCCGGCTTGCGAGTAGGCAGATTGTCCTCTGGGAAACTTCTGTCGATGAGGATGTCGTCAAACTCCACTCCCTCGCTCTTCAGCGTGTTAAGCATAAGGTTATGCGTTGGCCAGAAATCAGGCTCTGGATAGCTGTCTGTGCCAAGACCGTCCTGATTGCTAACCATAACAAACTCAAAATCAAGCTTTGTACGGATGAAATTGAGATTGCGAATCACACCAGGAACAAACTGAAACTTCTCGAAAGAGTCAATCTGTTCATCCTCTGGCTCAACAAGGATTGTGCCATCGCGGTCAATAAATAATGCTTGTTTCATTTAGTCGTGATATTGTCTGAGTGCTGCTAATAATTTAGTGTTCTCGTCTTTTGTACCAATAGTGATGCGCAGGCAGTTGCCGCAAAGATTCACCTTGTTGCGATTGCGAACAACAATTCCCTTCTGTATGAGATATTGGTATATGGATGTCGCATCCGACATCTTTGCAAGGAAGAAATTGGCATCTGTAGGATAAATGCTTTTGCAGCAAGGAAGCATTGCCACAGACTTCATCAGATGCTCACGCTCTTCAAGAATGAGATTGATGTGACGCTGAAGCAGAGTAACATCAGAGAGGATGTCCTTTGCCTTCTCCTGAGTCAGCTTGTTAACATTATAAGGATATTTCACCTTATTGAACAATCCGATAATCTCTTCATTAGCAAATGCCATACCTAAGCGAATAGCGGCAGCACCCCATGCCTTACTGAACGTGTTGAGAACAATAAGATTAGGGTATTCAGCTATCAGCTGGCGCATTGGCTTCTGAGAGGAGAATTCTGAATATGCCTCATCAACGATGACGATACCTTGGAATTCTGTCACTACCTTGATTATCTTTTCTGGCGCAAAAGCATTGCCTGTTGGATTATTAGGAGAACAGATGAAGATTATCTTAGTGTTCTCATCCGCAGCTGCAAGCAACTTGTCAGGATCCATGTCGTAAGTCTTCTCATCGAGAGGAACCTTGCGGTATTCAACATCATTGACATCCGCACACACCTCATACATTCCGTATGTAGGGTCGATGGCAACAACATTATCTACTCCTGGACGGCAGAAGATGCGGAAAGGCAAGTCGATTGCCTCATCCGAACCGTTGCCAAGAAAGATGTTTTGCTCAGGCACCCCCTTGAGAGGTGAAATCATCTGCTTGAGCTCTTCCTGAAGCGGATCTGGATAACGGTTGATTGGTGCTGAGTGAGGATTCTCGTTTGCATCAAGAAAAACATCAGCCTTCATGCCTTTGAACTCATCACGCGCACAGCTATATGGTTTAAGTGCCCAAATGTTTGGGCGAGTCAATTCTGAAAGTGGTTTCATCGTTATTGCTATTTATCAGACAACAATTATAAGTAGATGCATACTGTTAATCAAGAGATTCCAGACGTACTGTCATTGCATTCTTATGAGCATCAAGCTGTTCTGCAGCTGCCATAAGCTCAACAGCACGTCCTATGCTGCGAATTCCCTCTGCCGACAACTCCTGGAATGTTATCTTACGACAGAAACTGTCGAGATTCACTCCGCTATACGCCTTTGCGTAACCAGAAGTAGGGAGAGTGTGGTTGGTGCCTGAAGCGTAATCGCCAGCACTCTCACACGAATAATTGCCAAGGAAGACAGAACCTGCATTCACCACCCTATCAGCAAACGACATATAGTCATCTACAGCAAGGATAAGATGTTCTGGAGCATATTCATTTGTTATCTCTATAGACTCCTCCACATCCTTCACAATGATAAGCTTAGAATATTGAAGCGACTTCTCAGCAATCTCTTTGCGAGGGAGCAATGCCAGCTGACGGTCAACCTCAGCATTCACCTTTTCAGCCATAGCCTCTGAAGTTGTTATCATAATGACCTGCGAGTCAATGCCATGCTCTGCCTGTGAAAGAAGATCGGCAGCAACAAAAGCTGGATTAGCAGAATCGTCGGCAACAACAGCAACTTCGCTTGGTCCTGCAGGCATGTCAATAGCCACCTCATGCAGGCTGACCTGCTGTTTTGCCGCCATGACAAACTGATTTCCAGGACCAAAGATTTTGCTAACCTTTGGCACCGACTCTGTTCCGTATGCCATTGCACCTATAGCCTGAACGCCGCCAGCCTTGAAAATCTTGCTCACGCCAGCAACCTTTGCTGCCATAAGAATAGCAGGATTGACCTTCCCTTCGCGGTTTGGAGGAGTGCATAGAACAATCTCTTTACATCCAGCAATCTTCGCCGGAGTGGCAAGCATCAATACCGTCGAGAAGAGAGGCGCCGTACCACCTGGTATATAAAGACCCACCTTCTCAATAGCTACAGACTTCTGCCAACATACAACGCCTGGCGCTGTCTCAATCTTCTCACCTTCAAATTTCTGTGATGCATGGAATTTCTCAATGTTTGAATGGGCAAGAACAAGGGCGTCCATAAGCTCCTGAGGCACAAGAGCCTCAGCCTCTGCCATTTCGGCGTCTGTCACAGCAAGGTCAGACAATGCAACCTTGTCAAACTTGAGTTCAAATTCCTTCACAGCAGCATCGCCCTCCTGCTGAATCTTGTCAAGAACAGTCTTCACCGTCTCTCTAAGTTCAGAGGCATCACGATGTGGGCGTTCAAGCAGCGACTGCCACTCTGCCTTATTTGGATATTTTATGATGTTCATAATTGAGTATTCTTAATTCAACTTTCGCTTTGCAACTTACTCAGTTTTAGGAGTTAAAGAGAGGAGCTCGTTCGGAGTAAAAGGTACATTTACCATATACGGACATTTGTCACTTCAACTACCTTTTAACTTCACTTCAACTACCTTTTAACTCCACAAATAGTGGAGCAAACGAAACTTGTATTCTTAATTAACATTCATCTGTACTAATCAAGTGTCAAGCAAAAAGACAATGACTTACAATATCATCTTCTCTATTGGAGTGACAAGGATGCCTTCTGCACCAAGAGCCTTAAGCTGACCTACAATCTCCCAGAAGTGCTTCTCGTCAAGAACAGCGTGTACAGAGCACCACTCCTCATCTGCAAGAGGAATGATTGTTGGGCTCTTCAAGCCTGGAAGAACTTTCACGATTTCTGCTAAGCGAGACTTAGGAGCATTCATACGAACATACTTCTTGCCGTCTGCTATAAGCACAGATTCGATACGGAATAAAAGCTGTTCAAGGATGGCCTTCTTCTCATCATCGAGATTCTTGTTACCGATGAGAAGAGCCTCGCTCTGCATCACAACTTCAACCTCTTTCAAGTTATTGCTTACAAGTGTAGAACCTGAACTTACAATGTCAAAGATACCATCAGCAAGTCCGATGCCTGGAGCTATCTCTACAGAACCCTGAATGACATGGATGTCAGTCTTCACGCCCTTCTCCTCCATGAACTTGCGGAGGATCACAGGGTAAGAGGTTGCGATCTTCTTTCCATTGAACCACTCTACGCCAGGATAGTCGATGGCCTTAGGGATAGCAAGAGAGATGCGGCACTTACTGAAACCAAGACGCTTTACGATATCAGCCTCTTCATTGCGCTCTACAAACTCATTCTCACCAACAATACCAATATCAGCAACACCATCAGCAACAGTCTGAGGAATATCATCATCACGGAGGAAAAGAACCTCGAGTGGGAAGTTTGATGACTGCACAAGAAGAGTGCGCTTACTTGAACTGACTTTTATACCTGTCTCCTTGAGGAGATCCATTGTGTCTTCGAAAAGACGACCTTTTGATTGAACTGCAATGCGTAACATATATATGTGATTTTATTATTTCTTTAACTTATATTATCTTTTAACGCTATCTATCGTTACCCGCAAACGCTGCGTTGCTTTGCGAACTAATTCAATGGGCCCTGAAAGGTCATTATCGACTTATTGCTTGGAATGTACGTTGCAATAAACGGACGATGACGATCAGGGTCATCGTGTCGGAAAAACTCAAGTATTGAGCTGAACGGATAACGACTGGTGTCGAAAACAATATAGTCGTAATCACGATACAGCACATCCGTACTTGGCATGTCACCAAGACGAGAGTGAAACACATCGTAACTGAAACGGTGGTCTTCTGCTATTCTCTTCATGTCGGCAAGATTCTGTCCATCGCTGACAATCAAGAACTTGAACTTCTCCATTTCCTGTTTCTTTGCCGACATTCTCTTCACTTTTCCAAATATGTATGCCATCGCCCCCTTCAAGACAATGACAAGTGTGATTGGAATGGAATACAGGAAACTGTAATGAGCGAAATGCTTGCGGAAGAATATTATCATCGCATTATAGAACGCATTTACATATTTCAAAGAATGCTTCTTCGTACTCTCGCCCTTATAATGCAGGATATGCGTCGGCAGATAGTAATTCTGATAACCAGCCTTAAGCACTCTGTAGCTCAAGTCTATATCCTCCCCATACATGAAGAAAGTCTCATCCAGCAAGCCTACTTTATCCAGCGCCTCTTTCCTTATAAACATAAATGCGCCACTCACAATCTCTATAGGATTGATTGCCTGCTTGTTGAGATACTGCATATAGTATCTGCCAAACAATCTGCTCTTAGGGAACAAAGCCCCAAGGCCTGACATCTTACAGAAAGAAGTGAATGGCGTCGGTATTCCTCTGCGAGATTCTGGAGCAAAAGAACCATCGACTTTCAGCATGCTGACACCGCACATTCCTGCCTGCGGGGTCTTATCCATAAAGTCTATGCATTCGCGAAGCGTTCGCTCACCAATGAATGTGTCTGGATTTAGCAGAAGAACGTATTCGCCTCTCGCCTCTCTAATGGCTTGGTTGTTAGCACTCGAGAATCCCACATTCTTCTTATTCTCAATGTAACGAACCCATGGAAATTTCGCCTTCAGATAATCCACTGAGTGGTCAACACTATTATTATCCACAACAAACACTTCACTACAAATGCCGCAAAGAGCTTTCTCTACCGAAAGCAGACATTGCTCAAGGTAGTAGCGTACATTATAGTTTACGATGACTATGGATAATTTCATTGAATCAGCTAATATTACACGTCATTGAAAATGCTTACCTGCATCAATTGTCATTATTCAGATTGTCCAAGTAAGCATCAATTTTACTTCGAGACGGCCAGCACATGAATGTGAAAATAAAGGCTATCAAAGCCCCAAATAATCCTGTCATACCAACACAAACGAAGTATGTAACTATTCCACACTCAACAGCAAGCCAAATCATGCCAAGCCTAACTGCACTCCAGATATGATACGACTGAAGCGCCTCGTCTTTATTCATGCGACGGAGGTTCTTGGTTGTATTAAGTTTGAACATAAGCATTGAACCAGGCACGGCAATAAGCAGTACTGACACAAAACAAACATTCCAAATGTATTCATCTTGAGATTTGGGCTCTATCAAGCCTGTTGGGATAACAGAAAAAGCACCAAGCAGATAGGTCGCTGCAGATAAAACCCACACAATAATAACCTCAATCTTAAGTGTTGCCAACAATTTTTTTATCTGATTTTCCATCACTTATTCTTAAATCAATTTCTATTATTCCTCTTCAATACCATTGCATACAAAATGCGAAGAAGATATAAGCTTTTTATCGTAATACTACTTTCCCGTGAATGGCACACGGTTTACTAACGATCGTCCGAGAGTAACTTCATCAGTATATTGAAGCTCGTCGTTTATACTCAAACCTCTCGCCAATATGCTCAGCTTCACTTCAGGGAATGGCGCCAGCTTTCTAAATATAAAGAAGTTAGTGGTATCGCCCTCCATCGTTGAACTCAATGCGAGTATCACCTCGTCAATCCCGCCTGCCGACACCCTGTCAACAAGACTGCTTATCTGAAGCTCACCCGGGCCTACTCCATCCATAGGAGAAATCACACCACCAAGCACATGATACAATCCCCTGTACTGCTGAGTATGCTCTATTGCCATCACATCTTGAATATTCTCTACCACACAAATCTGCGCTGCATTTCTGTTTGGATTAGAGCATATCTGGCACACCTCCTCATCACTTATGTTGTGACACACACGACAATAATTGACATTATGACGTAATGTTGAGATAGAATTGCTGAATCCGTCAACCTTATCCACATCAAGACGAAGCATGTGCAGAACAAGTCGCATCGCAGACTTTCTACCTATACCCGGAAGCTTAGCAAACTCATCAACAGCTCGCTCAAGCAATGCAGAAGAATACTGTTGATTCATTTTCTCTTTTTCCTTTTATTCTATTTGCAGTGTGCACGAATTGGCATTTGGAATGCAAAGTTAGCAATTTTCGATGGCACGACAAAAAAAAGCGCTTGTAAACTTCATTACAAGCGCTTTTTGTCTTTCTCATACAAGTTGCTCTAAAAGATTTTCTTAAAGAAATTAACAATCCCTTTAACGTTCGTAGCAGTCTTGTAGGCAGAGATTGCATACCCCAAATAGTTCATGTATTTGTTTGATGACTCAAAAAATATGCTATTTGAGGGCAAGAAACAATCACGCACATCGCTCTTAAGCCTTTCCACACCTCTATCCATCTTGTCAAGAGACTTCTGCTTATCCTCGCGAATCTGCTCTAAAGAACTATACTTTTTCATTTGCGACCTCCTTCCTCATACTCATCAAGCTCACGGGAAAGCGTCTCTGCAAGCTTATGTATCTCATCTGCCTTATCTTTCCTTGCAGCATACTGGTTGGTCAAACTTGGCACTTCAAGTATTGATTTGCTGAACACCTTAACAAGCTGTGTTTCAATAATCCACTTTCTGCAAGCACACAAAATTACCATCAGCAGGATCAACGAACCGCCGACAATATAATAACTTATCATCTCGCTGCCTGTAAGCAAAGTTATCGACTTGACAAGTCCATTACACAAGAAGAATATCGCACTGGTGGCAAGTGCGAAAATTATCGCACCTACTATCAGGCAAGTACAAACTACTGTAAGCTTATCAACCGCCTCAAGACGAAGATAACGCTCCAAGTTGTACAGAATGCTACGAATATCGTCTTTCAACCTACTCGTATTATCACTGTATAGCATAAGCCAATTACTTTAAACTACTCTGTCCACTATATTAAATATGTACGCACGATACATAAATAATAAGGACATTTCGAAATTCACCTTATCAAATAAAAAGACTTAACATTTTCGACTATCTCCTGCAACATCATCAAGCGTAACTCATACGTCATGACACTAATGATGAAAATGACAATAGAGACGTTTCAAATGCCTTCAATATGACTTATTCTGCATCGAAATCCTCAGCAGGAACAGCCTCTGGCTTTCTTCCAACTTGTTTGATTTCCTCAACAAGCTTCTCAAAAGACTCCTTGTCGAGCTTCAATCCACGCTTATCGAGAGCAGCCTTAATCTTTGCACGCTGATCTTCACCTTTCTCAGGAGCAAAAAGAAGACCTAATGTTGCTCCAGCTACCGCACCGCCAACAAATGCTGCTGCAAGTGCAAAACAATTACATTTTTTCATAATGCTTAATTCTTTAAGATTGTTACACAAATTTATTTTTCAAATCTATGATCATCAGCTATAATTGATTTCAAGAGATACCTGATTAAACAACCAAAGCAGCTATAGACTATGTGGCTTATATGCTCTTCAGGAACAACCAAACCAGTTCAAAAGCAACACCCTCACTTCATCAAATCGCTGAAATCGATGTCAAAATTACTACTTTTCAACATACAAACATAGTTTTTTAAGGGATTTAACATTTTTTTACAATCATTTGAACTGATTATATCAAAAATAGTCATACCTTTGCAGTAGACCTTTTGAAAAGAATGTGTAGAGTTAAATAAAAAAAGACTTAGAGCAAAAATAAAAAAGGTCTAAAGCAAAGAGAAAAGAAATCTAAAGATAATACAATACCGACAAAACCAATGAGCATTCCTTACAGATTAACGCCGATGAAAGACAACATCAGCAAAAATCCAAGAAGCGGATTTTATGCGCAAGTTGTCACGAAGGGAACGATAGACACAACAAGCTTGTGCCGTGAAATCGCTGCGGGATGTACATTGACCGTGGCGGATCTTCGTGCGGCTATAGAAGCCATATCAAGCTCGGTTGCGAATTGTCTCATGGACGGCTACAATGTCTATATTGACGGACTTGGCACATTCTCTTTGTCAGCAGAAAGCAAAGTTGTGGACAAAGAAGACGAATTGAGGGCACCTTCTGTCAGAGTAAAGAGCATAAATTTCCGCTCAGCAGTAAGCCTGAAAAAAACCGTGATGAATTCAAGCTTCGAAAAAGTCAAGAAATAACTAAAATCAATTGTGAATAATATTCCTGGCGAATAAAGACCGAACAATTTGCTGGATAAACACAAAAGAAAGTCTAAATAACAAAAAAAGCACGCAGAACATGACCGAACATAATCTGCGTACTAATCAAAAAAGAACATTCAACTTTCATAGAACTTTCACGAACAAAACGAAGGGACTACGAAACGAGAAATAAAGAGAAAACTAATTAAATATTCAAAACATTATTCAAAGAGTAGTTTAAGGATTCATTCTACATCAAGAATCAACATAAAAGATGTAAAGCAATCATTAACTACGGAAAATAAAATTCTACAAAAAACATCTATGAAAAAGATTCTTTTAATAGGAATTGCAATCGTTTCTGTATTAGCATTCACTTCTTGCAAAACATCATCAGAAAGCAGTTATAAAAAAGCATACGAGAAAGCTAAAGCTCAAGAAATGGAGAATTCTCATAGCCAGCAAACAACCACTCCTGTTGCTATAACACCAGTTGTTTCTCCTGTAACAACAACTACTACAACTACAACTCAGACAACTCAAACAACTCAGTCTTACACCCCTGTAGTTGAAAACAAAAATAACGACAAGCAAGAGCGCCTCAACGTAATGAATGGTGGCACAATCAAGTCATTCAACGTCGTTTGTGGTTCATTCTCAAAGATTGACAATGCAAACAATCTTCGCAACACTCTCGTTTCAAAGGGATATTCTGCACAAGTTGCTCAGAATCCAGAAACAGGAATGTATCGAGTAATCGCTGCTACATTCGACGACCGCGCTGCAGCTGTCAGCCTACGCGATCAGCTCAAGGGCACATACCCTGACGCATGGCTGCTCTATCGCACATACTAATCCCCCACAAAAATTATACAACTTTTAATGAAGCATATTCAGTAGAATAGGCACTAAGGGAATGTTATGCTTTCATCTATCGATAACATTCCAGGCTATTTTGCGGCAAAAAAATATAGACCAAGATTCACTTGGTAGCTTAATTTCTTTTTGGTAAAGGTGAGAATAATGTAAGAATTTAAAGCGAGTGGTAACTGACTGTGAAGTTAGTTGCCACTCTTTGTTTTTAAACAATACGAATTTCAACAGCAACGAAACAACTGCTGATAGAGAATATCACAAAGACAAAACAAGCATACAAGGACATGACTTTTCGAGTACAAAAACCTGACGATGCAGAGTATATTTACTCGACGCTGCTAAAGCATCTATACATTACGAGCCAAAGCAACTGATGTTTACGTCGTTTCGCTTTGAGAATATAAAAGGTGTATTTATGAAAGGGGAAAAGCAGAAGTCGGTATCATTCATGATGATAAGGTTCACCCTTCATTATCGTCATCGCTCTGTATAGCTGTTCAACGAAAATCAATCTTATCATCTGGTGTGAGAAAGTCATCTTGCTCAACGAAATTTTCTCATTTGCTTTACCATAAACATCCTGAGAGAAACCATAAGGTCCACCTATTACAAACACAAGACGCTTGTTCACCGAAAGCATCTTCTGTTCCATATATTTAGAGAACTCTATACTTCTAAATTCTTTCCCATGTTCATCAAGAAGCACAACATAATCTCCAGACTGTAACTGTTTAAGTATCAATTCACCTTCCATTTGTTTCTGCTGATCAACGGATAGGTTTTTAGTATTTTTCAATTCAGGAATGGTGACAATTTCAAAACCAATGTAATGCTTCACACGGCCAGCATACTCATCGATCAATTCTACAAAATGTTTATTTACAGTCTTTCCAACAAGAAGCAGCGAAACTTTCATATTTCACACAAAGTTTGTCATTAATATTCCAATTTCTTTCTATTTGACACAAAAAAGCAAACAAAAATCACTATCAATATTACGCATAATCAATACAAAAACACAACAAAACACACCCATCAGTCTATCGTTTTCAACAACACAAAGACCTCTATCTAACAGACATTTTCTGGGTTAATAACATATTTTAGCATCAGCGAGTGACGCTCATCACACCTTTCACAGTAGCAATTTTCTTTGAAATCTGAGTCAGCTGTTTTTGGTCATCTATCATTATCGTGATGCTGCCAGAGAACAATCCATCTTCCGATGACTGTATGCTTATGCCACGAAGCACCACATTTTTCTCTTTATTTATTATAGAGGTGATATTATTCACAATTCCTATATCATCATGACCAACAACGTACAGAGTCACAGCATACTGACTGCCGCCTTTGCCAGCCCATCTTGCCTTAAGCACTCGGTAGCCAAGCTGTTCTTGCAGTCTCTGAGCATTAGGGCAGTCTGTACGATGCACCTTTATACCTCTGTTAACAGTCACAAAACCAAACACTTTATCACCATATATAGGATTGCAGCATTTAGCAAGACTATACTCCACCCCCTTCAGATTGTCGTCAAGCACCAACACATCGGCATTACCTTGCGCATGATCATCTGGCGACGCAGCAAAGAAGCCGTCAGCTGTTCTTGACTCCGAAGAGAAAGCATTTGGATTCTGCTCACGCTCTTGCAATTCAAGATAGCGTTCAATCACAGAATTCACATCTATTATCTCCTCTGCAATAGCCTTGTAGAATTCGCCAACATGCTTATAACCAAGCTTTTTGATGAGTTTCATCATCAATGCTTCATCCACATCTATCTTCTTGTTCTTGAACTTCCTCTCAAGCGTCTCTTTTGCAAAAGTTGACACTTTGAGTTCCTGCTCTGTTATGCTCTGTCGAATTTTCGTCTTCGCTTTTGATGTTATAGCAATGTTCAGCCAGTCACGTTTCGGCATCTGTTTTGGCGAGGTGAGAATCTCCACCTGATCGCCGCTCTGAAGCACAGTCCTCAAATGCACATTCTTGCCATTCACCAATCCTCCTGTACAATGGCTGCCCACATTCGTGTGTATCTGGAAGGCGAAATCAAGAATTGTCGCCCCCTTTGGCAACTTAAACAAATCGCCCTTAGGGGTGAACACAAACACCTCGTCGCTATAAAGGTCAACCTTGAACTGATCCACAAGCTGCTCATCACTCGTCGACTGACTTTCCAATGCCACACGTATATCTTTCAGCCAATCTTCAAGCTTGCTGCCGCTGTCTTTCACTCCTTTGTATCTCCAATGGGCAGCCAAACCTCGCTCCGCAATCTCGTCCATCCTCTCTGTGCGGATTTGTATCTCCACCCATTTGCCGCCAGGTCCCATAACGGTGATGTGAAGACTCTCATAACCATTCGATTTTGGCACACTAAGCCAATCCCTAAGTCTCTTTGGATTAGGGCGATACATATCAGTAACGATGCTGAAAACCTGCCAGCAGTCTTGCTTCTCTTTCTCTATCTCCGAATCAAGAATCACACGAATGGCAAAGAGGTCATAGATACCCTCAAACTTGCATTTCTGCTTTTTCATCTTCTGCCAGATGGAATGGATTGACTTCGTGCGCCCTTTGATATGGAATTTCAATCCAGCATCGTTAAGCTTCGCTTCAATAGGAGCAATAAAATCGGCAATGTATAAGTCACGAGCAGCTCTTGTCTCATTGAGCTTCTCCTTTATCATATAGAAAACATCTGGTTCGAGATACTTCAGCGACAAGTCTTCCAACTCCCTCTTTATCAGATACAAACCAAGTTTATGAGCCAGCGGCGCATATAGGTGTGCTGCTTCTGTCGCCACGCGTGTCCTCTCTTCTATCTCTCCCCTATCCTTTATCTGCCTCATCAAGTTCACCCTGTCAGCAATAATGATGAATATCACACGCATATCCTCTGCGAACGACAGCAGAAGGTCTCTGAAATTCTCTGTCTCTATTGATGGGTTCTTGTCATACAGCTCATTCACCCTTATCAAACCACGGATGATGATGTCAACCTCTGCCCCAAACTCTTCCTTCACAAACTCCCGTGTCACCAGTCCCAGAGCAACACATTTATGCAGAAGGATGCTGATTACCGACGCGCGGTTAAGCCCCACCTCCTCAACAATGATTATTGCTGTCTGCAAATCAAACAGTATGGGATTGAGCCCGAACTGGTCTCGTTTCAGAGCGCCAGCCATGACGGCATTCATGAGAATATCCCTAATCTTGCGGAAATCATCAGGGTTGAGTATCTCATCAATCTTCGACTGAAGCTTTCTCAGCGACTCCACTATTTCACGCCCTTCAGCCTTATTTATAATTGCAACATCTTCCATAATCAGACAGACATTTTAGTTATATTTCCTTATTTTTTTCTTTGCAAAGATATGAAAATATCAGCATTCGCCCTTGCAAATGCAGAATAATTTGTATATTTGACAAAAGTTTTAATAACAATTTAAAAATATACTACCATGCTTACACAAGAAGATAAAGAATTCCTCTCAAAGAAGGGTATTTCTGAGGAAAAGCTGAATGCACAGTTAGAAAACTTCAAGACAGGCTTCCCATGGCTCAAGCTCGCTGGTGCCGCTTCTCCAGAAAAGGGCATCACCATCCCATCGCCTGCAGAGAAAGAGGCATACCTGAATGCATGGAATGCCTACCTTGACGGCACAGGCAAGGTGCTCAAGTTTGTCCCTGCATCAGGAGCTGCAAGCCGCATGTTCAAGAATCTTTTTGAGTATCTTGACAATGAGGAGAAGACTGACTTCATCAAGAAGTTCGAAGATAACATCGACAAGTTCGCTTTTGCTGATGAACTAAAGGCTACAGTAGCAAAAAATGGCGGCAGCAGCTCTGTCAAGGATGCTATTGCCAACCTTCTTGGCGACGAGGGAATGTCATACGGCAAACTTCCAAAGGGACTTCTTAAGTTCCACAAGTATGAGGATGGGCCACGCACACCTGTAGAGGAGCATCTTGTAGAGGGAGCGTTATATGCAGGAGGCAAGAACGGCGAAGTTAATGTGCATTTCACAGTTAGTCCTGAGCATCGCCCACTCTTTGAGGCTCTCGTTTCCGACAAAGCATCAAAATACGCCGACAAGTACGGCATTAAGTATAATGTGTCATTCTCTGAGCAGAAAGCAAGCACAGACACAGTAGCAGCAAATCCTGACAACACCCCATTCCGCGGCAAAGACGGAAAGATCCTCTTCCGCCCAGGAGGTCATGGAGCTCTCATCGAGAATCTCAACGACCTCGATGCAGACATTATCTTCATCAAGAATATCGACAATGTCGTTCCTGACCGTCTCAAACCAGAAACTGTGGAGTACAAGAAGCTCATCGCCGGAGTGCTTGTCACAAAGCAAGCAAAAGCTTTCGAGTACATCAAGACTCTCGACACTGGTGTGTATAACCACGACAAGCTCGAAGAGATTATCCGCTTCCTCCGCGACGAACTCTCTTGCCGCAACCCTGAACTCAACCAGCTTGAGGATGCCGAGCTTGCCATCTACCTTCGCAACAAGCTCAACCGCCCAATGCGCGTCTGCGGCATGGTGAAGAATGTCGGCGAACCTGGCGGCGGTCCATTCCTCGCGTACAATCAGGATGGCACTATCAGCCTTCAGATTCTCGAATCATCACAGATTGACACAGCTAACGAGGAGTACCTCAAGATGTTCCAGAATGGCACACACTTCAACCCTGTTGACCTCGTATGCGCAGTAAAAGACTACAAGGGCAACAAGTTCGACCTCACAAAGTATGTTGACCCACAGACAGGCTTCATATCATCAAAGAGTAAGGATGGCAAGGAGTTGAAGGCGCTCGAACTTCCTGGTCTCTGGAATGGAGCCATGAGCGACTGGAACACCATATTCGTAGAAGTGCCACTCGGCACTTTCAACCCAGTGAAGACTGTCAACGACCTCCTTCGTGACCAGCATCAGTAAAGAAATAACAACTTACATGGAAATAATAAAGAAGTATTTTCCGAATATCACAGAGACTCAAGCTGAGCAGTTCGCCCAGCTTGAGGCTCTTTATAATGATTGGAACGTAAAAATCAATGTGATATCTCGTAAAGACATCCAGAATCTCTACGAGCATCATGTGCTGCACTCTCTCGGCATCGCCAAAGTCATCAATTTCAAAGCAGGCACCAACATCATGGATCTTGGCACAGGAGGCGGTTTCCCTGGAATACCCCTCGCCATCCTTTTCCCTGATGTCAATTTCCATCTTGTTGACAGCATCGGCAAGAAGGTGCGTGTCGCCAACGAGGTGGCAACAGCCATAGGGCTTACAAATGTGCGCTTCAGCCACGCCCGTGCAGAAGAGATTAAAGACGGATACGATTTCGTCGTAACGCGTGCAGTAATGCCTATGGTTGACCTCGTCAAAATTGCTCGAAAGAACATCTCCAGAGAGCAGCACAACTCTCTGCCTAATGGCATTATTGCTCTCAAGGGCGGCGAACTGGATGGAGAAATTGCGTCTATGCGCAATATCGCCACTACATGGGAGCTCAGCGACTTCTACGAAGAGGAATACTTTAGCACAAAGAAAGTTGTACACGTTGGCATAGTAGCAAAGAAATGATTACAGTAAAAACTTTCCCCGTCAATCCACTTGGCACAAACTGCTATGTGGCAAACGACAACGATTCAAAGGAGACAGTCATCATAGATTGCGGCTGTTCGGCAGAAAGTGAGTGGAATGCCATAAAGCAGTACATCGACTCACAGCAGCTAAAGCCTACGCATCTGCTATGCACTCACCTCCATTTCGACCATGTGTGGGGCAACGCTTTCGTTAAGCAAGACTTCGACCTCAACCCCGAAGCCTCTGCCGAAGATCTGCCGCTCTACTACAACGCAGAGAATATGATATCCGACATGTTTGGCATGCGCATGAATCTGCCGCAGATGCCTGCTGTCAAAAACTATCTGAGCAACAACAACGAAATCATCATCGGCAGCACAACACTTAAAGTTATCGCCACCCCAGGCCACAGCCGTGGAGGATTATGCTTTTACTCTGCAGCCGATAATGTGCTGTTTGCTGGCGACAGTCTTTTCAACGGAAGTGTCGGCCGCACAGATCTCGAAGGTGGAAACATGCAGCAGCTTATCGACAGCATTCGCACAAAACTCATAACCCTTCCCGACAACACAATAGTGTATTGCGGCCACGGCCCATACACATTTATCGGTGACGAGAAGCTATACAACCCATTCTTGTAAGAGTGCAACTTTCTAACTTGACGAAACTTGTATAATAATTTTGACCAGATACTTAACTTATAAAATGAAACTAAGAATCATCAGCTTAATGGCTTGTATTATGAGCCTTTTGGCATGTAACGCCCAAGATGTCAAGGAGAACAATGTTGACACTTTCACAAGCGCCAATGGCACCAAGATAAATATGCATTGCATCAAGCATGGAAGCCTTAGCATTAATGTTGGCGGCAAGTGGATTTACATTGACCCTGTAACGGACAAAGTACAACCTGCTACCGATTACACCACAATGCCAAAAGCTGATTATATTTTGGTAACACATGAACATGCAGACCATCTTGACGCAAAGGCTATTGAACAGCTCACGAAAGATGGCACGACGCTTATCGTCAATCCTCGCAGCAGCGAAATTCTCGGCGGCAAAGGTGACACGATGAAAAACGGTGACACAAAAAAAATGGCGGACTTTACCGTTGATGCTGTGCCAGCTTACAACATTTCTGCTGATAAACAGAAATTCCATCCAAAAGGTCGTGACAATGGCTACATCCTGAGTATCGAGGGACTCCGCATCTATATTGCTGGCGATACAGAACCTATTCCTGAGATGGAAAACATCAAAGACATTGACATTGCACTTCTACCATGCAATCTTCCATTCACAATGGCTCCAGAACAGTTGACAAAGGCTGCAAAGACAATTCATCCAAAAGTTCTTTTCCCATATCATTACGGCAATACCGACATTCAGCAAGTGGTGAAACTGCTTGAGGGAAGTGGCATTGACGTTAGAATAAGGCAGTACCAATAACAATATAATACAAGTTTCGTATGAAACGCACTTCAATCCTTTTCACGATGCTGCTTATGTCATTGATGACATGGGCAGACAACATAAAAATCACAGACATCATTGGTGTTTGGGAAACAGTAGAAGTAAAGAACATTCATAGCATTTTCGATAAATGGTTCACAATTGAACCTGATTGGATTGAAGGAGGCGAAGATGTTGCTTTTGCCACATATATTGATGGCACTTTCTATTTGAGATCAAGATACGATGAAGGAGAGGGCACTTTTACCTTTGACGGAAAAAACATTGTTGCAGAAGCACAAGGTGAAAAGGTAATAATTCCTGTCAGATTCATATCGTCTGACAGAATCATTGCAATGTTTGATGCAGGTTTCATCACCTTCGAATTGGAAATGGTTAAGACTTCAGGCGCTTATGAAGGTTCTGACAACGGAGACAGCATTTATACTACAGAAGAAACTGAAAAGAAAGGCTTTCCATGGATTCCTGTTTCTGTTATCGGTACATTGGTAATAGGAACAGGCATTGCCATAGGTGTGACAAGTGGGGGTGCCGCAGGTGCTGGTGCTGCAGCTTCAGGAGGTGGAACACCTGCACCACCTCCTGCGCCACAGCCTGTTTCTCCAACTCCTCAGCCAGCCCCTCCTGCACCTCAGCCGGTTCCTCCTGCACCTCAACCGGCTCCTCCTACTCCACAGCCGGTTCCTCCTACTCCAAAACCCACACCGCCACCTGCGCCAAAACCGCCGGTGACGAAGCCTAGTCCGCCACCGGCACCAAAGCCTACGCCACAACCTGCAGAGCCTTCTGTTCC
Organism: Bacteroidaceae bacterium; assembly: GCA_024401215.1. GTDB lineage: Bacteria > Bacteroidota > Bacteroidia > Bacteroidales > Bacteroidaceae > Minthosoma. The sequence goes on along the minus strand of JAKSLL010000006.1, from coordinate 19,748 downwards.
AAAGACAGAGCCTATAGACGAAGCAGCCAAGAAGGCGGCAGAAGATGCTGCTAATCAGAGAAAATATATTGAAAAATTGCGAGACAAATATGGCTTACCTGAGAATGCCACTATTGAAGACATCAAGGAACACGTAAGAGGCAACATAAATTCAGCATTGAAAGATTTAGATGCAGCAAATGCAAAAGCTGATAAAATGTCAAAACTTATTACTGGTGCAACAGTAGTACAGATTGCTATTGACACAGGCATGGACATGGCAGGCAAAGCTACCGGTCCCGCAGGAAGAGTATTGGCAGGCGTCTATACGACTGCTAAAAATTTTGCTGGAGAATGTACAGAAGCCAGTCTCAACGGAACATCGATGTCAGATGCAATGAAGAAGGCGGGCATCAATTCCGTCGTGGAAATCACCCAAAGCAATATGGGTTCATTGGGAATGAAAGCCACAGCCAATGTTTTAGGCGATGCCATTAAAGGAGGAGCTGGGGCTTATATTGATGGCAAAGACGGTTTTGATATTGCCCAAAAGACTGCCCAAGGGGTGGTTTCTGGTGCCTTAAAAACTATTGTAGATGCGAAGATAGGCGGAGCAAGCACAAATGCTATGGCAAAAGCTGATACCCAATTTATTAAAAAATTGGACGTGGCAGATGAGTTGTTCAAAAACGGACACATAGCAGAAAAAACTCGCAATGCACTTTACGATCTCGCACTAAATCATAATGAAGCAGCCAAAAAAAGCATCGGAACTCTTGCAGATTCTGCTACAGGTATGATTCAAGGTGCAATCGGTGGAATATTATAAATTATTGAAATTCCACTTAAATAGAGCAAGTTGCAAAGCGAAAATTGAGATAATAATTCGAGCTTTACATTTATGATTTGACCAGAAAATACTATACAACATGAAACTATATAAAACAATAATAGAGGCAACAAAAGAAGCTTCAAAAACATGTTCAGAGTGGAAGCAAACAAGCGGCAATGCCACATACAATGTTAATGACCTTGATGAGATTGCAGGCATACACGATGTCACCTTTCCTAACGACAGCGAAGACACATTCTATGGCGTCTTCCCTGATGGAGAAATAGCGATTATTAATGTTGAGACAAAAACATATTCTCCCATATTCATCCCCGCTACCAATCAATCAACACCAACATCTTCGCTTACATCTACCACACAAAACACTCCTTCACTAGATGGTCAAATCCGATTCTGTCCAGAATGCGGCACTCCTCTGCCACAAGATGCTATTTTCTGCGACCAATGCGGCATGAAGATTCGATAACATTGGGCGTATTTTATTAAATGTCAACATATTTCACATTTATAACATATTTGTATTAGTTGTACAAAATCTAAGAATTAGAATGAGACAATGGAATATGGAACAAACTCATATACCTAATAAATTGAGCACTACAGTATTCACTTAGCGTGAATACTGTCATGCAGCTGGCGTGAATGACATTATGCACACAGCATGCATAACACTATGCACTTGAACTGAATGACAGCATTCACTTAGCGAGACATTTTTGTACTGACGATTACAACAAAAATAGAAGTGCACCTCAGGTGTAAGGTACTGATTGTAGTGTTTGTAAGGTACAGATTGTTGGTGATACATCATTAGTTAACTAAACATTCCCATCCCTTTTAATTATTTTTATCAAGAACCGTCAGCTCGGCGTAGCCAATTTAGAGAAATAAGAGATTTTTATGCCAAATGCTTGTTTTTGAATTATATAGAAATTAGAGATGACGCTTCGCGTCCGTTGAGTCATGCTACGACAAGTAGCAATTCTCTACATTCCTAATTCATTCAGTAATGACAGGCTCTCTTATTTCTCTGAATTCTTGATAATAAATAAAATAATAGCCTTGTAGAGATTTAAAAGGATGGGAAACTTTAGTTAGTTAATACTGCTCAGGTTGACACTTGCCTTGAATGCGTACTGATTTAGTTGACAGCGCCCTGCGGTTAGCGCTAAAAAAGTTGACACCTGCGGAAATGAATTTTGCGACTAACTCATCACTCGTCACAATCTGTCTGTAAACGACTGAAATTAAAGCCTTTAGCACCGTGACGAGTCATTCGCCACTCGTCACACACTCGTCACACTCCTATAGCTCGGATTTACAGGCAGTTAAAGGCTGTTTGTGACGAGTGACGAGTGTTTTTAAAAAGACCCACCCCTGCCCTCCCTGTGAGGGAGGGGGTGCCATGCGGATGGGATGGTCAGCTTTTACTTTTCAACTAATATGGGAAAAGTTATTCTCTTAATATTGTTTCGTGTGATTATGAAATCCTTAACTACAGGGAGTGTTTTATCTAAATACCACTTATATTTCTTGTACTTAAATTTTGGATCAATGATATACAGTTCTCCAGAACAATACTCTACCATCATACATTCATAATTTTTTATATTGTGTTTAGACTGACAAGAACAACATTTACATTGACAACAAAAAAAACTTGTATTGTCAACCATTTCTCCCCACAAACTCATACTGGCTTCGTCAAGAACTATAGGATTATCTGTATCATCAATATTATCATAAAAATAAGAATTCAATTTTATGTTATGATACCTATATGAATTCTCATAGTTAACCTCTTTGATCAAATCATATTTGGGTATCAGATACTTCGTCTTATTTTGGGTATTGATAAGTTCTATATGCGAGTGCTTTATATTGTACTGTAAGAATTCTTTATCAGATTTTAGCATTTTATAGAAATTATAGTATGCTATCCCCTCTGACACATGTGGCGAGTTATTTATGGTTAATTTTTCTACCATTATAGAGTCAACTAAAGAGGAGTCTCCTGTTTCACAATATAGCTTGTAATAAACTCCATCATGATACATTGACAGGACCTCCTCTAAGGAGAATGGATACCTCAATTTGTTAAAATAGAAAGACTTAAATATATCGTCTTGGGTAATACACTTTTGTACACCACAACAAGATGTCAATATAATAGTACAAATGCAAATATTAATAAAATTATTTATAATAGTTTTCATATTTTGCTATATGTATATTTGTTTTAAACTCATTATTGTATTTATTCAGAAACAATTGGGCTTTTTTTTCGTCATTGAAAGTTATTCTTACAATAGTGGAGCCTTCAGAACCTTGTCTCACAGGTTTTATAATAATAACAATACCAGGAGGTAAATTATTCTTTCCATCATCTCTTTTCATAAATGTTTCCACATATCCAATCATATTATTGTGTTTTTCTGATTTTAGCACCGTATATCTAACCTCAGCACCTTCATACTCCATTTGATACACATTATAATAATTTGAGTACAAATCATTCCTGAAAGTTTTTCCTATATCAAAATTTTCTGATTCGTCTTCAGTTTTTCCTTTCTTTGCATTTTCATAATTTATAAAAGTATTTTCTATATGTTTATAAAGCCGAGATTGATATTCTAAGGCATCCATATTCTTTCCGAAAAGGCTTAAATATCTGCCATTCGTAGTTTCTGCATTTTTGCCTAAATATCTGTAATTATCCCAACCATATTTACTACTAAAGTTAGTGCTATTCATTGATTTGTCGTATTTGTATTCCCCTGTAGCCAAGACTCTATACCTATCCCTTCCATCCGGATCCACCCTGCTTATCGGATTTCCTCCACAATATACATACGGGCTGATATGGTAGTACTTCTCACAAAAGTCATCCATGCTTGTGAATTGACCTGTAGCAGGATCGTACTGGCGTGCTATATAGTCGTACCAGTTCAAGCCATGAGTGCGGTCAAGCTCTAAGTTGTTATCTCCTTCGTTTTTGAGCTTGTCCCCTGACGGACTGCAAGCACTCAGTCGATGAGAGCGCTGCGCTAAGTTACCGTTATACTTGTACTGTTGCCTGCTTTGATTCGTGCTGCATGCGAGAGTAGCACCATACGGATAGTAGTGGTTCGTCTGCATTATCGAGCCGCTGAGATTTGAAACTACACGGTTATTGCCAAGATGGTCTTTCATATAGTATCTGTATTGATAACTTGTGCCAGTTGTTGATGGCTCGATGTATCCAGAACCGAAATTGTACATTTTCATTTTGCCTTTCTCATATGTGAAGTTGCCAATATACTCTGTCGAGTCGGAGGACATATCCTTGTCCGACTGCGTCACGACAGTTATGTGCCGTGTCTTCAGCCTTATGCCGTCATCTGTATACACATACTCATTATGTTGTTGCGCTCTTGCTTTTTTATTATTGCTATCCGATAAAAATCCATAAACTATAAATTCTGGGCATAACTCATTGATATTCAATGATTAAATTCTTAAAAACAGAAAGTACCCCCTCTTTGTTATATTTGGTGAAAAACTCATATATTCGTTAATTTTACAAAAACGTGCCAATTTAAAGCCTCATATTCGCTATGTAATCGACGATATTCATGTCTGTGGAGCATTATACCATACTGACTTTCAATGAATAAAGTTTTATCGGACAGCAATACTTTTTTATATTTTTTCACATTGTCACATCTTCTAAACACAAATGATTGTTCTCATTAAAAGAAAATACCCAAATGTGTGGATCAAGGTTCCACTCATCCGTGTTGTATCTTTTTAAATTTGCATTACTATCTAAATCCTTTTCTATTCGCATTCCTTTTGTAATGTTCATTATATCGACAGAATCAACGCAATTGTAAATAAATATAAAATTATTCCTAATTTGTACATACCCACAAAATAGTCTTTTGTTCTTTTCTACCCATTTTTGTTTTGTGTCTATCATACCTGTGGATTTAGTACAACTATTTTTATACATCAGTGAATCAATAGATAAATCTTTTATCGTTTCTTCACAACTTTCATCGCATAGTGGTGGGGCGAAAACAACGCGAGGAATTTCTTTGTCATTGCCACTAAACATCAGGAATTTTCTTTCTTCATCATCGTTGAATAAAGCTAAGAAGAATAATGTATCTGTTTCATTTAATTTGTCATAATACATAGCTCTGTATTCTTCTGTTATATATTCTAATGATTCCCATTTGTTACATTTGGAAATATCTTTTGCTTCATTGTGAACATTTTTGAAGTATAAACACCCATTAACGATGACAATAAACGCACAAATAATATAATTAACAATAATTTTACTCATTTTATCAAGAATTTTAAATTTGTATAATTTTTAATAATTCCTTTTTTTATGCTAGGGTTCCAAGGATTATAATAATATAAAGTATTCGAATTACGATGATAAACATAATGCGGTGGCATTTTCTCTCTTAGTCTATAATATTGATTTGTAACATTACTCATATCATATTGATATAATCCCGTTTTTGAATACCCTGATGCTCCCTGAACATCATCAATCACAGATGGATGAGAATGTATGTCAAATATCATATTAGTCTCTTGGAAATTCCCTTTATTTTCGCCCATTCGTGAATCAACCCCATCTGGTTCATGCGTAGTTCCAACAACATACTTATTTGAACTATCATCTTTGAATCCTTGAAACTTCCACTCAACATCAGAATTATTAGCAGCAAATAAAAACACACTTGCTGCCTCTGAAAAATTAGAAGATATTGAAAAGTTAGTTTTATTATCTATACTTTTCTTTGTCAATTCATCCAAAATAGTTCTATCCTTCAGAAAAAGAACATTTCCCGTCCTTTTCCCTGTCCCATCTAAAGCAATCAATTGGTGTGTTTCGCTTTTTTCTTTCCACGCAATATTACCTTTTTTGTCCATTTCCCAGATATCCATTCCGTCCGGATCCACCCTACTTATCGGATTTCCTCCACAATACACATACGGGCTGATATGGTAGTACTTCTCGCAAAAGTCATCCATGCTTATGAACTGCCCAAGTTCTGCATCATACTGACGTGCTATATAGTCGTACCAGTTCAAGCCATGCGTGCGGTCAAGCTCCTTGCCATTGTACTTGTACTGCTGCTTGTCCTGATTCGTGCTGCAGGTGAGATTCGCCCCGTACGGATAGTAGTGGTTCGTCTGCATTATCAAGCCGCTGAGACTTGTAACCACACGGTTATTGCCAAGATGGTCCTTCATATAATATCTGTATGTGTATCCTGTTGATAGCGGCTCAAGGTATCCTGATACGAAGTTATACATGCTGAACTTACCATTTGTATAAACAAATCCTCCCGCATATTCCGTTGAGTCGGCAGAGAGGATTTCGTTTGACTGAGGAACACGCGTGATATGACGAGTTTTGAGCCTCACTCCATCTGCTGTATATACATATTCTGTTTCATTGTTTACAGTTCTGCTGTCATTGGAGAATTTCACTCTAACAGGATTGCCAAGAAGGCCATACTCTATCTTTGTCACTCCCTTGTTCAGGTCTTTTGTCATTGCTCCACAAGCATCGTATGCATACTCTGGTGCACCGCCACGCGTGTCTATTGTATTGTCCACAAAATCTGAGGCATTCTCACTTAATGTCTTTGCCGCTTTGTCTGAAACGGACATCAATTGATTACCACTATATGAATATGTGAGGTCGTCAACAAGCCCGTATCCCTGATCTCTAAGCATGCCCATGCGTTTGAGAGTCATTATGCTGCTGTTCGCATTGTAAGTGACGCTGACATCAGCATGTCCGAGGCTTGACGCAGAATAGTCGTGCATGCCCATTCCACCAATAGTAAACTTTGCGCTGGTGAGCCTGTCCATCTTGTCGTACGAGTATATGTAGCCGTTATATGTGTTGTTGCCGTAAGGATTATCACCGCTGAGCCATCTTACCTCGCTGATATTGCCATTATAGCACTTTGTCCCGCCTGGGGTGTCAGCATAGTAAATATCCTCATAAAACAGAAGTTTGCCCGTGCTGGATACTGTACTTTTCGTATTTATCAGCCAACCATGCAGGTCGTATTTATAGGATGTATTGAGTCTTCCATTATGAAGTTTAACGTTAGCAATGCGTCCAAGTTCATCATACTCATACATCTCCGTTGTCACAAATGTCTTGTCATCTACGGATATTTTAGTACTGCTCAGCAAATCCGACAATTTATCGTAAATGTTAACAGTTTTTATTATTGTGCTCTTGTCCTTTTTCGTCACAGTGGTTACTGTTGTGTCCACCTTGTTGGTGAAAGTGTAAGTGCTGGCGGTATTTGTATAAGTTCCGTCAGAGAGGTACTCCTGTGTACGAGTTAGGTTCGCCTTGCTGTCGTAGTGCATAACTCGCAAGAGCGTTCCTCCATCAGATGTAGCAACAACCTGCGATGTGAGAAGTGTTGTGGTGCACACGTCTGACGGGTTATTAACGAATTTTCCCGCACACGATTCGAAGATTATGCTCCTGAGGCAGTCATACCCGTCATAGTAGTTCGCTATCTCGAGTGCGGGACTTGATATCGTGCCTGATTCAAGCACATACCCAGTATTGGCTATGCCAGGCTTACCCGAATTGAAAATAGCTTTGGCTATATAATCTTTCTCTGAGTTGGATGGCACGTTAGATGTCAGGCCCTGAACGACGAGCCTTCCCAAGCCATCATAAAGATAGAAGCGGTATTTTCCTGCGGTCTTGAGCCTTCCATCCTGCATAAAAGCCACTCTACCATATTTGTCATACAAGTACTCTATGACCACGTTGCCAGGAAGAGTCTTTTTGCTGCAACGCCCATAGCTGTTGTATTCGTATTTGTAAAGGAGGGAATTGTCTTTCGTGGACTGGTACAGCGGAGGGATGACAATTCTTAATTTACCTTTTTCATATACATAGTAGGTTTCGATATCACCCTTTCCATCATTGCATCTTTCTAGTACAATATTACCAAGAAAATCCTTATAAGACTCTTTCCAATGTCCGTCCTCATCTATTGCACGTTCTCCAGCAAGTGTGCATGACGAATAAAAGGCGGGTGTAGAAGAAACTAATGCAGTTCCGTTAGAATTAATTTCGTATTTTTTAACAGGGTTACCTCTGTCATTTGTTATATATTCTATCTTCTTGCCTTTGCCTACTATATGCCATTTTTCACCTACTGTTGTTATAAATACTGGCCTCCCTAATGCATCGTAGCTATAATCGGAATATGCATATTGACCTTCTCCATATGTTTTATCTAACATTTTGTTAATACTGTTCATGTCCTCAAAAGATGGTGATTTTTTTCCAATAGATTGAAGATATTTCCGACTTTCTAGTCCGAGGTTATTGTATTCTATTGCTGAATAGATATAATTATTGTTAGTATTCATACCACCAGAAGCAAGTATTGTTGGCCTACCTAAACCATCATGGTATTGAATTGTCTTTACAGATGAATTCTCTTTCAAAGAATCAAGCATAACTTCAGACAATATATAGTTTTTATCTATTGACTGAGCATTGGATTGATTTGGTAAAATTGTCTGCATTATGACAAAAGCACTAAAAATAATATGTATTTTATTCATTTCTTTTAATTTGTGAATGAGGTCTTTCAAAAGTTACTTTATATTATTGTAAATAATATATATAATCCATTTATGTGAATGTATATGTAATATGGAAAATTCTTGGTGTTATTATTAATCCCCGCAAATTCTTTGATCATCGGCTTTTTTATTATCTACAACAAGTAATATTTTTATTGCTCCGCTCCACCTTTTATCTTGTATTATTTCTACTGAACCGCTTTTCCTTATTACTGGTAAATCAACTTTAGCCAACATTTCTTGTGAATATATACGTATTACCCGTATTTCTGCGTTTTGAACTTCAGCACTTAATTGGTAGTTAAGCTTCAACACTTTACGATCTGAATACACGTGTGTAAATTTGTTTTTAGTATAAATTCCATATGATTCCATATTTACACCTGCTAAATTCCCATAATTATATACAAATTCATTAGTTGTCCTTTTGTTAATGTCTGTTTTCGTCAAACGCCCTAGCATGTCATAAGAAAAACCTGTCTCTTTTTTGTTTTGTTCTACAATTCTTGAAACAAGTCCCATGGCATTGTATTTATACAAACTTGCACCTATTGGCTTCGCGACAAATATTTTGTCCGAATTCTGTTTGATTATTTCATCAATATCATCATCGAATACAATGTTATCTGTTGCATTTGAAATTGATGCCACTAATTTGTCATTTGCATTCCAGAACAACTTATGACGTATTCCTGTTCTGTCAGCATACTCGTTTATCCTGAAATCAGGATAGTACGACAGATATTCTTCAAGAACTGTTTGTTTTGAAGCATCATCAAAATATTCACATATCTTACTGGGAACACTAATACCATTGTATGTTCTATAAAAAACCTTATTTCCACCTGTCAGTTTTCTGTTTATATACGTCCGAGATTCTATTACAGGAAAACAGAATTGATTTACAAGAGACAGGTTTAAGCTACCATTTTGGAAAGGATAAGAATATACGGTTTTGTATTCATCGGGTCCGCATTTCTGGGTTTCACTTAAATTCTTGTAAAGATACACTTTATGAAGGTTGCTATCCTTGTATTTTATATTAAGCCCTATTGTGTCTCTTTCAAATGTTGTCTCATTGGTAATCCATGAGTTTCCATATTTTGTAGATGTAAATACTCCCTTTACACCTGGATTAAAATAGTACAACTTGAATATACTGCCTACTTTACCGAAAATAGGATTTAGCGATGATGAAGAAGAAATCGAATATTGTTTTGTATTAAATTCCTTATCCGTAGTATACTCATATCGTACAATTTGGAATGTGTCGCTTTTGCTATCGAGTGTTATTTCCCTAATTAGCTTGCCGCACATATACTGCCTGCTGGAATATTTGTCATATGGAGATGCTACATTTTTCCCGAATCTAGAATAAATGAATTCTTCATCTTTTTCATCAGAATAATTACTGTATTCGTACACATTACATGACCCATCTTCCATAATTTCTTTTACACGCGAATACCCTATAGTGGGAATAAGAGAATTGGATAGTGGAACCACAGAACACATATTTTCGATTTTGTAATAATAAACAATTTTTTTGTTCGATTCATTGATTTCTTCGGATGACCACTTGTAAATAGAATAAGGGAGAGCCGATAATTGTCCACTTGAAAGGTTTGATCTATCATTCTCCTCATATTTATATGTCTTGCTTTTAACCAGCATATTATCGCAAAAAGTGCTGATTTTCTTCACTCTCAATCCACCTGCTGGTATATTGCCCTGTGTTTTAATGAAGTTTTTTCTGTCATACGAAATGTAGCCACTACATGAGTTTTGTTCGTAATCAATACAAATACTTCCCCCTGTGGGGTATGTAATCTTATTCAGCATTCCCAAAACGCCATAGTCAATATTAGGTACATGGGAAAGCTTTTTATTGTTTACTCTATTAATGTACTCTGGTTTGTTTATATCAACAATAGAGAAGTCGCTGGTGTCTTTGTCGTAGTCAATTCCATTGTAATATCCCCAATTGTCAATCTTCTTTGTTGCATAGTCTTTAGGTAAACTTTTAAAACTATTGTAATCAAACAGATAATGTTTATTTTCATCCATTTGGATTGCTTTTAGATGCATTCTACTTTCAAACGAATATATGAAATTCACATTTTGACACTTTGTACCATCTGAGTTGTTTGCACCATTTATACGGATATTGACAAGAGCTTCTATGTTCATTTTATCTGTCGCCATATCAATTTCTTCATTACATATTATAAAAGTAGCCCTTTTGTTATACACAGGGTCTGCCAGCTTGTCAATATAATCAAAATTTGGATCATTAATTAGTTCTTGATATGCCCCTTTAAGCATATCCTCTTTATTTATACCACATGGATATAAATTATTGAAAGCATCCTTCGCATATATTTTAGTGTGATTGAAAACAATCTTGGTGCCATCTGCGATTTTAATGCTGTCTATATATAAAGGTGAATTCAATGTACCGCTACACATCCTTGGATATGTATGATTTCCATATAGGAATTTAATATCGCTGCTTTTTGTTGTACGACTCAGTTTGTTAAACGCATTTTGAATCTGTGTGACATAGCTTCCCCTAGAATAACTGAATAAGTATAATTCATTGTTAAATCTGTCCCTCACCTCTTTGAGCATCCATGACACAGCATTCCATGGCTCTGTTGTGTTAGATCTATTTTTCCTGGCTAGGGACATTGAGTATTCTATGTACGATTTGTCACCTCCGAATATATATTGATTGCCTTTCTCATCTACAATAGTGAAACCTTTTATTGTTTTGGGCTGAACTATTGTCAATTCTTTAATATTCTCTTTATTAAAAAAGTATTTCTCGTAAGAGTCTATATAATTGGTGCTGTCCTCTACGTCAAATATAACATCAATGTTATATTCGCTTCTTACTTTCCAATTCCCATCATTCCCATAGAAAAAACTGCCAGTGATGCCCATAAAATTGAAATAGAATATATCGGCAGATGAGTCATATTTATTTGGATTAGGAAGTGATGTTGATGTACTTGCATTCTTAAGTCTATTTGTATATCTGAAATAATTCATGTATTCAGCCTTCAAAGAAACTTCCTTTTTCTCTTTATCTAATGTCTCGTTATATAATTGATTATAATAATTTGTATTGTTCAATGCATCAAAGCGGTTTTTGAATACACCATTTGACATTATTTCACAATCATCAAGATTGCTCCAGATAAAAAGGTCTCTACCTGCGTTTGTTCCCTCAAAATTAATTTCATCAGGACTTCCATTTATTACCCTTGTGATAGCACCTCCGGCTGAAAGTGTCCAGTTGTGACCAACCCATCCTGGTAGCTGATTAATTAGAATTCCTGATGTATCATAGAACAGCACTATATTAAGATCCACTCCACGTTGACTAGTATTATATATTGGAATGTTAATATTAGCTTTCCCACTGTAAGCAGATACAGGCACATCGCATACCTGACCCAAACTTCCCTGATTAGGAGTGGGAACAGTAGATGGGTTAATCATCTGAACTTGAGAATAACAGCATATCGTATAGTATAATAGTGGTATAATAAATAATATTTTATTCATATCTTTAATTCTTTTTAATCTTTTCATTATAAACTTTTCCGTTCACATTTATATAAAGCACGTACTCCCCTCGCGGAAGAGACGCAATATTGAAGGACATGCTGTAGTTTTCTCCAGCACCATTTTTTCTATTTGCTCTGTAATATAATACGCCTCTACTGCTGCATATAAGGGCATTTATACTGGCGTCAGCATCAAGTGAATAGTTGATAATTATGGTATTTCCATCTCTCACCATCTCATAATGAATAATATCGGTGTCTGCTTTTTTCTCCAGTTCAATCTCTTTGCGTACTTCTTCATTTACTTCATCCTCTATCTTATCTTGCTCTTCAATTGAGCACATATTCGCAGACAATATATTGGATACCATTGTCATATTATCATAATATGCTGTTGATGTGGTTTCATAAAGCGGATACCTGTATCCTTTCGCATACCACTGATAAACATCCTGAATCACCTGTTTGATATGTGAAGAGTCTTCGAATAGGCTGTCAGATGGGGAATAATAACAGAGAGAGCCAGTACGGATGGAATGAATCTGTATGACATTCTGCAATGTGTCACCGTTTGCATTAATTATGGATCCTTCCGCATCTGCCTCTATAAAGTGCGTGCCTTTTTGTTTTATAACTTGTCTCTGGCAGTAACTGCCAGTCCCGTCATAATCATTTGACATTGTGTATCCGTATGAGAATGGATATGCCATGAGATGTATGGGCTGCGTATATGCCATTCTCTCAAGAGGAGAGTCATAGCCTGTGAGTATGAGACTGTCTTCAGAGAGATTGTAGAAGCACATCCTTTCAGAATCTGCACTTCTCAAAACAGAGTCTTTACCAAGGAAATACTCGATGTCCTCTTTTCTGTCAAGAACGTTCAGTTCACTAAAATCCCATAGAACATCTTTGCCATCTTTTGTTGAACTGAAATACTCTACCTGCTGTCTTTTAATTACATCCCCGCAGCGAGGGGCATTGGTTTGAAAGTCTATTGTTTGTCCAATTGAAAACGAGACAAATACAGAATAGGCGATAAGTAATAAAATTCTTTTCATTTTTAATGATAATTGGTAATGATATGCAAAATTAAACCACTTTGTCTATTTTACAAAATTAATCAAGACTTTATTTAAAAATCAACATGAATTATCACTTCGCAACTACTCAGATAACCACCTAAGGCTTCCACAAGCAAAACTCGATAACACAACGAGGCGAGCCAAGATAACTTGGTTCGCCTCGTTGTGTTATTGCACCACACCATCCTATCTGAAGCTACTCATGCAGACGCAGGAAGACAGAGTGACACGGAAAAATCGTCGTCTTACTTCTCGTATTCGCGGAAGTTCCACTTTGAATTGTCGCTGTTGAAGTCATACTTTGCAAGCGTTGGAGTGCTGTCGGCAATAGAATAAAGCACATACTCTTTATTTACGCCCTTCTTGCCTGGGATAGCCTTTGGCATGATGCGGAAAGTGCCATCCACAAGCTGCTCAATGCGCCAAAGCTGCTCATCGCCACCTGTGAACTCAGGCAATGAAGTAACCTCCATCTTTGATGTTGCAGCAAGCACTCTGTTTGTGCCAGCAATAGAGATTTTGAAGTATGGGTTTGAGAGATAACCTCCTGCCTCTGGCACAGCTGTGATTGTCCATCTCTGATGAGGGCGGAACATGTAATCGCCAATGCGGATGTCGATATTGCCTGGCGCCCATGAACCCTTAACCTCGTCGAGAGTCTGTACAGGAACCTTTGTCACCTTCTCGTTAGGGTCAACATTCCAATGACCCTGACGCTGATGCTGCTGACGAGTGAAATCCACAGCAAGCTCAAGCGAATATCCGCGACGCTCCGAACAGATGGCGTAAGTGCCCTCACGGAAAGCCTCGCCAGCATAAGGCCAGTCATTCTTCCAAAGGAGAGGACGGATAGCAAGCACACTTCTGCCCGACTGGTCGTAATCAGCCTCCCAGTGGAAAGAGGTAATCTCAACGCCTTCATCTATCACCGTGCGGCCAAAGTGTCCAGCACCAGTCTTTCTGTCGCCAGCGCATACCACCATCTTGCCGCCACCAGCTAACATGTCGCGTCCCACATTGTCGATGTATGGACCTGTAGGGCTCTTGCTTCGTCCCACAACAATGTTGTAAGTGGAGTTCACGCCATCGCAGCAAGTGCCATGAGTACCAAGGAGATAGTACCATCCGTTGCGATAGATGAGGTCGGTTGCCTCACAGTCGATGGCGATGTCCTTAGCCTTGTTGCCCTTCACGCGGTAACCAGTCTTTGGGTCGAGCTCTACGATGCGGATGTTGCCGAAATATGTTCCGTATGAAAGCCACATGCGTCCTGTTGTAGGGTCGAGCAATACACCTGGGTCGATAGCGTCGTTATCTTCCAATCCGTCAGAAGAAGCAACCTCCACAGCCTCTGTGTATTTGAAGTCTGGTGATTTTGGGTCAAGCGTCTTGTTCCACATCGTGAGGATGCGTCCGTTATGTCCGCCACCAAGACCTCCACCTGTAGCGCCATAAATCATAAGGTAACGGTCGCCCATCTTTATAACATCAGGAGCAGCGCCGCCGCCTGGACGCTCAGCACCTGAATGCCAAGACCATCCATCGTCAGAGATAAGACCGCCGCCACCAGTGCCGAAGGTGTAATACTTGCCATCACACTCAGCAATTGTTGATGGGTCGTGAATCCAAGGCTGACCAATCTGCGCCTTGATGTTTGTTGCAAAAAGTGATATTAGTAATGCTGATAAATATATTCGTTTCATGTCTCTCTACTACTTTAATGTGATTTTACAATTCTTTACTGGCTCGCCCTTCTCATCGATGAAACGAACACAGAAGTCACTCATGCCAGGTCCGTTGATAACAGCGCCACGCAGCACGTTGCGTCCCTTCTTCAGGTTGATGCGCGCTGACACAGCGTCATCCCTCACCATACGGCGGTCGCCAGAAAGCATCAGCACCTCGTCGTCGTTGAGCCACCATCTTGAAGCAGAGTTGCTGCCTACAGCAAGACGCACGTCATTGATGTCTTCAGCACATTCGATGACAGTTATGGCATGGAAGATTACTCCATACACCTGCTTCTCCATACCAGAGGCAAAGCGGAAAAGTTTCACATTGAAGCGGTTACTCTCCAAAGCATGCCAATCAGCACCTACAGGAGTCATAGCTGGAGCTGTGAGATTCTCGCGGAGGTAGCTGTCCACAAACACCGTATTGCTGCGGTTTGGCTTGTCGAGCGGTTCGCGGAGCCACCAGCTGCGAATGAAGCCTTCCTCGTCTGGTGAATATTTTGTGTTCACGTCAGCCTTGTTGAAGTATTTCTCTCTTGGAGACTCTGTGAGAGTAATCCAGTCAACCTCCACTTCAGAAGCGCCTGAGTTAGTGAGTTTGAGGTCGTTGACACCTGAAGGCATTGTGCTTACTGTCACATCCACCTCCTGCCATTCGCCCTTAGTGTTTGGCACAGCAACATCTGCTGTGTATGAGCCGAGAGAGAGTGTGAGCTTGCCTGCAGCTGTAGTCTTCACCTTGACACACACATTCTGCGCGCTTGAGCTCTTAGTATCTACTCTGTCATACTTCACCCATCCCTTCTTTGGGAGGACAGTCTTCCATCCGAGGAAGTAGTTGAGAGTGTCGTGATATTCTATTGTTGCGCCGCCGCCGATGTCGCTGTAGCGGTCAACCTGCACAGGCTTGCGTGTGTCGCTGATTCCCACGCCACGCTTTGTTGGCTTCACCTCCTGTATTGTGCCATCCTCATTGAAGTAGAGATAATCGATACAAGTTGAGCGGTTCTTGTCGAAAGATGGTGAGTAGTCGTTATGGTGATAGAAGAGATACCACTGGCCTTTGAACTCGACAATGCTGTGGTGGTTTGTCCAGCATCCATTCTCATGCTCAGCCATGATTATTCCCTTGTATTCGTAAGGTCCCATAGGGTTGTCAGACATGGCGTATGCCAGACACTCTGTTGGGTTGTCTATCGTACCTCCCTTTCCGTCTGGATCGCCCTTCTCTTTTCTCACCCAAGGGTAAGTCAGATAGAACTTGCCGTTGCGTTCAAAGGCGAATGGGCCTTCCTTGAATCCCTTAGGAAGTGTCTTGTCGCATGACACGCCAATAGACTTTATCTCACGGTCGCCCATCTTCATTGTCTCTACTGGATTGTCGTCAGCAAGCTCGATCATGTTTTCCTTGAGCTTTGCCACGCGCAAGCCACCTCCACCCCAGAAGATGTAGCTGTTGCCGTCGCTTGCCTGAAGCACACATGGGTCAATACCAGAGATGCCCTTGATGTTTGACTCCTGTGGCACAAATTTAGGCTGGAAAAGGTTGTCAGCCACAGCCACTCCGACACCGAATCCGCGTCCTTCCTTTGGTGCATCAGGGAAGTAGAAATAATACTTGCCGTTGCGCAGATTGTCCTTGTTTGGCACGAACACACAGTCTGGCGCCCACATTGAGAATGCGGCAGGGTTGCCCCATGGCACCTGCTCCTGTGAGAGAATCATGCCATTGTCTGTCCACTCAACGAGGTCGTTGGATGAGAACATGTGATAATCCGCCATACAGAACCACTTCCTCTCTGGTTCGACAGGACTGATAATGTCATGAGAAGGGAAAAGATACAAGCGTCCATTGAAGACACGCGCTGTTGGGTCTGCTGTGAACTGATTGTGGATGATTGGGTTTTGTGCATTCACCGTTGTCATCGCCGCAAACGCAGACGCAAAAGTAAATAGATTCTTAATGATATTCATAGGTTAATCTTTAATTAATACCTTTATAGATTTGAGAGATTCTGCTGATGAAGAGTTGCCGTAGAGGAGCTCATAGTCGCCCTCCTTGGTGTAGATTGTGTTGGTCTGCTCATCAAACCACTCGAACGACTTCACATCAAGCTTTACGCTTGCTGTTACTGTCTCGCCCGCCTTCACGTCCACACGCTTGTAGCCTCTGAGCTGCTTTACAGGGCCATTAGGATCTTGAGGGTTGCGCACATACACCTGCACAATCTCCGTACCGTCCATCTTGCCTGTATTTGTCACAGGCACATCAAGAGTTATGCCGTTCTTGCTGCGCACCTTGAGTGTTGAGGATGAGAGCTTTGCGTTGCCAATTTCAAAAGTAGTGTATGAAAGTCCGTAGCCAAATGGGAAGAGAGGCTTGAAGTCACGGATGTAGCGATAAGTGCGTCCTTCCATATTGTAATCCTCAAAGTCGCCAAGCTGCTCTGATGAGCTGTAGAATGTCACAGGAAGCTTGCCGCTTGGGTTATACTTGCCATACAGCACCTCTGCCACAGCCTTGCCACCCTGCTGACCTGGATACCAAGCCTGAAGGATTGCCTCGCATGACTCTGTCTCTGGCTGCAATCCGATGGCAGAACCTGAGCAGTTCACGAATATCACCTTCTTGCCAGCAGTTTTCAGAGCTTTCAAGAAATTGCGCTGAACAGCAGGAAGTTCGATGTTTGTGCGGTCGCCACCCTTAAATCCGTCGATTGCTATTGGCATCTCTTCGCCCTCAAGACTTGGAGCTATGCCGCCCACGAAGACCACCTTGTCTATGCCAGCAAGACGCTTGATGATGTCATCGTAGTTTATCACCGACTCTGTGCCGATGTTCACCTTCATGCTTGCGCCGTATGTCGGAATATGGGCGAAATGTATCTCTATCTTATACTCCTTGCCAGCTTCAACCTGTATAGGTGTGCGTGTAGGAGTTGTGCGCCATGTTGAATGCTTCACCTTCACTTCGCCGTTCACAACAACATCGAAGTTGCTCACAGACTCAACATTGATGACCACCTCACCCGACTTTGCTGGCTTGAACACCGTCTCGTAAGTTGCGCTGAAGTTGGTGAGATTCACGCCTGGGGCGAACTGGTAATTGCCCGCTGTAGTCTTTGCGAATGGCCTTGTATAGTATTCAGTAGTCACAGGCTTGCCCTCTCTCTTGAGGTTGTTCCAGAATGTGCCTTTGAAACCTTTCTTGCCCTCAAAGCTGCATTGGCTGAAGAGGTCGGTCACGATGCGGTCGTCTGTGAGGTCGCATCCCTCCTCATACATCACGCCTTTGTTGAACGAGCGTATGCCGTCAAGGATTGTGACAGTCGTTGTTGGCGTACCGTTGTAGTTACCCCACATCATCGGCTTGTTGTTGGCGTTAGGACCGATAACAGCTATCTTCTCACCCTTAGCGAGAGGCAGCACATTATTCTTATTAAGGAGGAGAGTCATCGACTGGCGAGCCATGTCGAGGGCAATCTGCAGATGCTCCTTGCACTCAAGCACAGACACAGGAATCTTGTTCCACTCCACTTGTGAAGGGTCATCCATCTCTCCAAGGTCAAAACGTCCTTCGAGCAGACGCACCACATGCTTGTCAACCTCAGCCTCGCTTATCAATCCACGCTTCACGGCATCTGGGATGCTCTTGTAGGCGTAGTCGTAACCGCACTCCACATCGGTGCCTGCAAGGGCTGCACGGGCAGCAGAATGTGTCGCATCGCTCGCCACCTTATGTGTGGCATGGATGTCGGTCACAGCTGCGCAGTCAGAGACAACGAGGTATTTGAATCCCCACTCGTCGCGGAGGATGTCCTGCAGCAGACGACCGTTTGAGCAGCAAGGTTCGTTGTCATAACGCTGATAGGCGCACATCACCTCTCTCACGTTCGCATCCTGCACAAGTGTCTTGAAAGCAGGAAGGTATGTCTCCCAGAGATCGCGGGCAGAGATGTTGTTCACATCAGCTGTGTGACGGCTCCATTCTGGTCCGCTATGCACAGCATAATGCTTGGCACAAGCCCACAGCTTTCGGTATTTAGCGTCTTCAGGACCCTGCAATCCACGCACTACGGCGCTGCCGAGCACACCTGTCAGATATGGGTCCTCTCCGTATGTCTCCTGACCGCGTCCCCAGCGTGGGTCACGGAAGATGTTGACATTCGGTGTCCATACCGACAGAGCATGGAAGCGTGTCACATCTTTGCCCGAAGCCATGAGTTCGTTCCACTTAGCGCGAGCCTCTGTGCTTGTTGCGTCAAACACTTTATATATCATATTTTCATTGAACGACGCAGCCATGCCTATTGGTTCTGGGAAGTTGGTCACAGTACCGTTGTTGGCGAATCCGTGAAGCGCTTCGCTCCACCAGTTAAATCTTTTAATACCAAGTCGGGGAATGGCAGGAGAGTCGTCGAGCATCAGCGATGCCTTCTCTTCCAATGTGAGACGAGAACACAAATCAAGCGCTCTCTCATGCGAATTTAAGTTTGTGTCCTGATATGGCAGATTCTGAGCCGAAGCACCCATCACGGCAGCCACAAACGAGCATAGAATAAATATCTTTTTCACTTTGGTTAGATTTTAGTAGTAATCATCAAGAGAACAGATGTATAAATTGACACTTTAAGCAGCACGCCAGTTGAACAGCAAAGCCGCAACGACATCACGCCATAACGAGGAAACACATTCCTTCCTTATACTTCTCTCTCCTAACTCTTACTTTATTGACAAATCATTTTAGCTATTGGTAACTTAAAGGGCACAATTTACCCTTTCAAAAAGTATAGACACTTCAAAAGGGGGAAAGTTTAAATAAAATCTAAAAAAACATAGTGTTTTTCATCTTTTTTCACACACCACCCATTTCATTATA
>JAKSLL010000059.1 GCA_024401215.1 Bacteroidaceae bacterium | reverse complement strand
AGTTAAAGTGACAAATGTCTGACATGGCAAACGTCTCTTTAACTCCTCAAAACGAACAAGTTGTATACTTGCTAAAGTTGAATAAAATAATTTCGACCACTTACTTACAAATGTTAAAAATAGAAAAAACGTCTAAAGGCAACTTTAGACGTTTTTCATGTTTGTGTGTATTGATATTCAGCGAGTTAAGGAAAAGTGTTAAATGTTAAATGTTAATTTTTAAAAAATCGTTTTGTACGGTTTCTTTCTTAACTCCTAATTATTTCTTAAATCTTCTGTTCTGCGTGCCAGCAGATGACCCAAAGAGCTTGTCGATGAGGTCGGGGCGATTTATGTGTCGCAGCTCGCGGATGATATTGTTGCGCTCAGAAGGCTTATACCAGAAAAAGAACTGACGCTGAGCGAGCTTGTCCTTCTGAGTCTTTGCCGAATATACTGGTTCGAGAGTGTAGGGGTGATAGCCCGTGTACCATGCCTCTGTGCTTACTGTCATAGGTGTGGGCGTGAAATCCTGCACCTGTTCGAGCTGGAAATTGAGATTCTTGGTGATGACAGCAAGTTCTGCCATGTCCTCCGCTGTGCATCCAGGGTGCGAACTTATGAAATACGGAATAATCTGCTGGTTGAGATGCTTGCGTCGGTTTACATCGTCGAAGATGCGCTTGAAGTCGTAGAACAGTTTGAAAGACGGCTTGCGCATAAGGTCGAGCACACGCTGTGACGTGTGTTCGGGAGCCACCTTGAGGCGGCCGCTGACATGCTTCTCGATAAGCTCCTCCGTGTAGCGCATATTAGTGCGGTTCACACGCTCGTCGCCAGAGTCGTGGAGCAGAAGGTCATACCTCACTCCGCTGCCTATGAAGCTCTTCTTGATGCCGGGGAGGGAATCGACAGCATGATAGATGTCGAGAAGTCCGGCATGGTCGGTGTTGAGGTTTGGGCACACCTTGGGGTTTATGCATGACGGACGCTTGCACTTATGGCAGATGTCGAGATTCTTGCCGTGCATGGCATACATGTTGGCTGACGGTCCTCCGAGGTCGCTGAGATATCCCTTGAAGTCTGGCATCTGCGTTATCTCCTTCACCTCTTTGAGGATGCTCTCCTTGGAGCGTGAGGTGATGAACTTGCCCTGATGGGCGGAGATGGTGCAGAAGGCGCAGCCGCCGAAGCATCCTCGATGCATGTTGACGGAGAACTTTATCATCTCGTATGCAGGTATTGTCTTGCCCCTGTATTTAGGGTGAGGCAGGCGAGTGTAGGGGAGGTCGAAAGAGCGGTCGAGCTCATCCTGCGTGAGAGGCTGATAGGGTGGGTTCACCACGGCGTACATGCCATCGACTTCCTGTATGATGCGCTGAGCGGCATATTTGTTTGACTCCTCCTCTATATGTCTGAAATTCTCTGCCTGAGCCTTCTTGTTGCGCAGGCATTCCTCATGGCTGTGCAGCACGATGTCGTCCTTCTTTATGCCGCCGGGTATCTCATGCTTGTGCAGCAGCGACACCGTCTGCTTTTGCGGGAATCGCGCCATGAGATTGCGGAAGAGAGCGACATCTATCTCGCAGTCTTGCTCCATGAGCAGATGCGCCAGCTCCGTCATCGGCTTCTCCCCCATGCCATAGATGAGGAGGTCGGCGCCCGACGGGCAGAGTATGCACTTCTGCAGGCTGTCCTTCCAGTAGTCGTAGTGTGTGAGTCGTCGCAGACTTGCCTCTATGCCGCCAAGCACGACAGGCACATCGGGGTACAGCTGCTTGAGAATCTGAGTGTAAACGATGGTGGGATACTCTGGGCGGAGGTCGTGGCGACCGTCAGGCGAATAGGCATCCTCGCTGCGAAGTCGTCGGTTGGCGGTGTACTTGTTCACCATGGAGTCCATGGCTCCGGGCGAGATACCGAAGAACAGCCTTGGTCTGCCAAGCTTCTTGAAGTCGCGGTAGTCGCCATGCCAGTCGGGTTGCGGCACAATAGCCACCCTGAGGCCTTCAGCCTCGAGGATGCGCCCGATGACAGCCATGCCGAAAGAGGGGTGGTCAACATAGGCGTCGCCGGAGAAGATTATCACATCGAGATAATCCCATCCCAGTCGTTCAAGCTCTTTCTTAGTCGTTGGTAGCCACTGTGCCATCTTCTTCCTCCTCCTTCGAATCGCGCCATCCAACATAAAGCATTATCAACTCCTTGAGACCGAAAACCTTCATGTTGTCGTGATAAAGCACATTGAAGCAGAGGTCGCACAGAGCTTTGTTGTCGTCAGTCTCCCCGTTGAGGATTATTGACTTGATGTTATGTTTCAGGCTTTCGAGTGTTGTCTCGTCAACAATGCCATTAGATGGTACTAATCGCTTGAGCAGCGAGTGTCTCTCTATTGTTTCAAGATGCTCTTCCGAAATCTCGATTGAGCGTGTGCCAGAGGCATTTGTTTGAATCTTATACATAATGAGTTAAGAGTTAAGAATTAAGAATTAAGAATTAAGAATTCAAAATTCAAAATTATGAGCTATGAGTTAAGATTGGGAGCCCCCCCTTGAGTTTTTGAGTTTTTGAGTTTTTGAGTTTTTGAGTTTTTGAGTTCTTGAGTTTTTGAGTTCTTGAGTTATGCAATGCCAAATGTTCCGCATGGTGTCCTCCCCATATAGGGGGAGTTAGAGGGGGTCCACAAACTTTATGAATGCTGCCATCAGCTGCTTTGCTTTCAGCTGGTCGGTAATGGCTTCGAGGGGGAATCCGAGACGCACAAAGCGACCTTGCTGGGCTATGCCGGCAAAAGAGTTGTCGGCGTAGGAGAGTATGGGCTGCGCATTGGCGTCGGGTGAGAGCTGTGAGGGCGATGGCACGCAGTAGCTCTTGCTGTTCATCTCCCTGAAGATGTCGAAGGTGAGTCCGCATCCGCTGACAGCCGACAGCGACTTGTCGGTGAGGGTGCCAGCCACAGAGCCTCCAATGGCGGGTGCGCCGTCGTTGGCTGCGCTCATGATGAGCTTGCCGCCATTGCTGTAGAATGCCTCCACCATGCTGCTTGTCTTTGCGTCGAACACCTTTTGCACGCCGTAAATCATATCCACGATAGCATATTGCTGAAGCTGCACCTTGCCCGTGAGTAGAGCCTTCTCGCTGCACGAAGTGAAAGAATGCCCGCCGCTCATCCTTATGCCCTCCCCATGCAGGGATGTGTAGTCGAAGGTGTTGCCCATCATCACCACACCCTCATATTCGTCGCCGCTTGCGCCCAAGCCGTTCTTCCCCTCTATGCCCATGCGGCTGCGGCTGAAGTTATACTGCTTGCCGCAGAAGCCGGCGAATGCGCCGTAAGGCACTCCTGGGTCGGCTTCGATGTCGAAACCTGCAAGCTCGTCGGTGTTGATGACTTTAGGCCCTTCAAGGCGTGTGAAGGCGTTGACGATGAGTGCTGTTGACTTGCTGTCGGACGCTATGCCGCAGGAGAGAGTCTCAGACGGGAAACTCTCGCCACCCTTGTTGAGGGCGGCAATCCTGAATGAATACACCTCGTCGGGGTTGATGTCTATGTTGCAGCTTGTGTGCTTGACGATAGTGCCATTGTCGAACGCCCCATTGCCGCGTCGAGTATATACGATGTAGGAGTCAGCCTTTGCTGTCGGTTCGAGAGGGTCGTCAACAGCGTCCCATGAGAGTGTCGCCTGATGCTTCTTCTCGTTGAGGGCGATGGCGAAATTCTCCACAGGCAGAGGCTGGATGGTGTATTCCCTCTGATGCTCTTCGGCGATGAACTTCACTATTGTCTTATACACAGAACGGCAGAAGTCGAACTTAAACGCAGGGTCGTAGCCCTTCACCATGTCGGCGAAATTCTGATGGGAGAGCATCTCGAGAATGCAGGCTGGAGTCATTGGCGCTCTCGCCTCGCCGTAATTCTTGTTGAAAATCATGCGCACCTCCCATCCGTATTTCTTCAAGTCTGTGCGGAGGTTGGAGAGAAACATGCTGACCAAGTCTCTTGACACATAGCGGTCGATGCCTGCGCCTGTCTTGCCGTCGTTGAAATTTGTCATGCACACTCCGAGTGCGCCCACATACTCATCCTCGGTGGAGAAGCCGGCATCGGTGTGGAAGGCTATGTTCACATCGAGAGGCACGCCAAGTCCCTCGCTTGCAGAAGGGTGGTAGATGCTCTTGCCCATAAGGTAGTTGACAGCGGCAGAGCGGCAGTAGATGTCGTTGTTGTAATCCTCCGTGCCGAAAGCTGTGGTGTGTACGCTTGCAGGGAATCCATACCATAGCGTGCTGTATTTCGCCGCCTCAGCCCAGCGTGGCAGTCCGGAGAGGGCGAGGGAGTCGCCTCCTATGGTGACAGGCAGCACATTGCCCATGCCGCCTCCGAAGCGCACGGCATCGGCTGTGACAGCCCCTTTATGCTTGCTTATGTTGGAGAGTTCGACCATGCCATTCTCATGTTCGCCAGCGTCGAAGTCGAAGGTGCCGAGATACACCCATGTGCCTCCGCCTATCTGCTGGTTCACGGTGAACTCGGTGGAGCCTCCTTTGTGGTGTACGGTATATCTTGCGTCGCTGACGCTGTTGCTGAGAGTCTGGTAAGTGACATATACGGCATATCTGCCCTCTTCGGGAATGTCGGGCATCCATTGCGCCACAGCCTCCTCCTTGGCAGACGAAGTGGTGGCGATGGTGCGTGCCGAACCGTCGCTGAAAGGTGCGTCGCTGGTGTAGTATATGTCTTTGTATTTTGCAAAGCCGCCTCTGTCGGCAGTCTGCCATTTCAGTTTCTTCTGCCTCCTGCTCCTTGACTCTATGTAGATGCCGCTATGACGTGGCTGGTCGTTATCGACAATCACCTCATTGCTCTGCCAGTCTCTCTCGCGAGGTGTGAAAACCACAGCTCCTGCATTCTGCAGCATAGGTATGATGTAGGGGATGACGAAAGTCTGAGAGAAGACATCCTCGGTAGTGCCAAAGAGGCGCGGACGCTGCCAGTACCAGTCGCTCTTCTCCACTTTGAGGTATCTGCCGTGGCTCTGCCATAGTGATATGTGGTTGTTTTCGAGTCCTTCTGACGCTCTGTAAGGGCGTGATATATTCTTCACCCACGCATCGCCCTTGTAGGCGGCGTTGGCGAGTCGTGATTTGTCTTTGTGTCTTTTTCTGAAGAAGTTAGGGATGAGGTCTTCGATGGCGTGCTTGTCGGTCATGACCGTTATGCGGTAATCTCTATGCTCCTCGTCGAGAAGGCTGTCGAGCATGCTGTAGATGCTGTCGGTGTTCTCGGGCGTGAAATGCTGTTCGGAGAGTCCTCCGCTTATGGTGAGCAGTATGGTCTTATTCTCGTCGTCGATGGTGAAATCCTCAAGCTTTGAGGGGTGGACATTCGAGTCATAAGGCATATACGCAGCAGCCCACTCCTCAAAAGACTTTCTGAGAGGCTGGGCGCTGATGCATAGCGTCAGCATAAGTGATATTGCTGTGAGGATGATTCTCATTCCTTGAAATTAGCTTTTTTGAATCCAACAAGTTTGTCGTATCTCTGTCCGAACGGGCGGTGGAAGACATAGACGTAATACTCATTCTCTGTCTGGTGGAAATCGCCCTCGGTGGGTGCTGTGAGGGCGGTCTTCTCGCCGTCGCGCACAAACATGTACATGTAGTTGTAAGAGCCTTGCTTGAGAGGTGTGGCAAGCTCGTATTGATGTTCGATGGCGTTATACTCCATCTTGTACTGCTCGTCAATCCTGCTGCCTGTGAAATCGCTGAAGAGGTATAAGTCGCCATTCGGCAATTCAGGCATCTTGAGAGCGAAATGTGTGATGAAATAGTCGCTTTCTGTGTCGTTGTTGATGTTGTCGTCGTTCCTCACCCAGAATCTGCCGTTCTGGTCTTCGTCGTAGAGGTAGTTTATCCTCTGCTTGTCAACATACAGCAGGGCGTGGTAATATGGCTCGTCGAAATACATCCTGTCAACATTCATCGTCGGCATATATTCGTCGAGGATTTCAAATCTGCGATATTCGTTTCCGGCATTGAAGATGAGAGAGGGGTTATGCTCGAAGACAACCTGGTTGACTCTCATATATGTAGGGCGCAGATTCTCAGCGTGGGTGTCCCATCTGTGATTCTGCTGTACGATATACTTGAACTCATTTATCGGGTTTGCCACATGGTAGCCGCTGTAGTTGACGGAGAACGACAGCTGCTGGTGTGTGCTGTAAGTGTCAATGTCGGTGTTGGAAGACAGGGCGATGTCGATGCCCACCTTTGGCTCGATGACAGAAAAGCATGCCTGAGCCACAGGGTCGTCTTCGCCGTCTTCATAGATGTTGATGCGGTAGTTGCCCGAAACGAGGAGGCTGTTGTCTTCGTTCGGGAGTGTGAAAGAGTAATGGCAATAGTCCATCTCCGTGCCTATTGCCGGTTCGTAATCCTCGATGTGTGTGTCGTTGAAGCCCGTCATGTATTCGCTTTCGAGCAAGTCGCTCGGCTGCCAGTCGGCGTTGCAATGTGTAATGGTGTAGCTGTAACGCTGGTAGTTGGGCTGAAGGTCATCGAATGATATCACCACCCAGTTGCTCCCCCCGAGCAGCATCAGCGGAGGCTCGCCCCATTTGTCATTCACCCTTACTTGGAGGGTTTTCAGCCTGGAGCTGAAGCAGATGTTCTCCTGCGCGAATAATACACAGGAAATGACAAGTGACAATAATAATACGAACGTTTTTTTCATCATTTGTATGACTTTTCGAATTCAAATTTAGTGATTTTTCATGAACTGCTCACATATTTATTTTAAAAGATGTAATTTTGCGTTGTAATTAGTAGAAACACCGCGCAATTAAGTGAAAGATTGTACGGAAAAGAAGCATCAATGGTACAGAAAATTATTGAGATAAAGGGTGGTGTTGCGCGCCATCCCCTTTACAGAATGTCAAAGCCAATAGACTTTGAAGTGTTGGCAGGTGAACAGATTGCATTAGTAGGAGATAACGGTTCGGGCAAGAGCATGTTTGTGGATATTCTCACAGGCAAGCATGCGCTGCTTCCGATGAACGATGTGAAATATGACTTCTCCCCAAGCAAAGCCAAGATGGTGAGCGACAACATCAAATATCTCACTTTCCGCGATTCTTACGGCACAAGCGAGGGAGTGTATTACTATCAGCAGAGATGGAACTCTAACGATGTGGATGAGACGCCTGTTGTGGCAGACCTTCTCGCAGAGTCGTTCCGCATAGCCGACGAGGGGCTGACTCGCAAGACTGTGTTTGACAAGTTTGTGGTGCGTGA
The DNA here is from genome assembly GCA_024401215.1 of Bacteroidaceae bacterium. Lineage (GTDB taxonomy): Bacteria > Bacteroidota > Bacteroidia > Bacteroidales > Bacteroidaceae > Minthosoma. The sequence goes on along the minus strand of JAKSLL010000059.1, from coordinate 17,972 downwards.
CGAGACACCTGAGCAGGAGGCGCAGCGACTGGCTCAGGAGGAGGCCGACCGCAAAGCTATGCATGCAGAGCTTGAGAAGGTGCGAGACAGACTGTATGAGATGTTTCATCTTGACCAGCTTTTAGATAAGCATATCATCCTTCTTTCGAGTGGCGAACTGCGTAAGTTCCAGCTCACTAAGACTCTTCTGACAAATCCAAGGGTTATCATCATGGACAACCCCTTCATCGGTCTTGATGTCAATGCACGCAAGCAGCTCGGCGACTTCCTCGATGTGCTTACGAAGGAGACAAATGTGACTGTCATCCTTGTGCTGTCAAAGACAGATGACATACCAGACTTCATCACTCATGTTGTGCCTGTCGTCAATAAGGAGGTGATGGCGAAGATGACATTGCAGGAATATAAGGATGCCATGCCGCCTGTTCCAGCCCATGTGCTGACAGAGGAGAAGCGTGACGCTATACTTGGACTGCCATACACAGAGGGGGATGAAGACAATGCCGAGCCAGGCACGCAGCAGGTCATAGACTTCAGAAACGTCAACATACGATATGGCGAGCGCACAATACTCAAGGATTTGAGCTTCACGGTGATGAATGGCGAACATTGGGCGTTGAGCGGAGAGAATGGAGCAGGCAAGTCAACTCTCTTGAGCATTGTATGCGCAGACAACCCACAAAGCTATGCCAACAATATCGTGCTGTTTGGACGACAGAGAGGCAAGGGCGAAAGCATCTGGGACATAAAGAAATACATAGGCTATATCTCTCCAGAGATGCATCGCGCCTTCATGAGAGACATTCCGTCGGTAGATATCGTCGCGAGCGGATTGAGTGATGTGTCGGGGCTTTACAAGAAACCGAAGCCAGAGCAGAGGGCTGTATGCGAGTTTTGGATGGATATGTTTGGAGTCAAGCATCTCGCCGACACCACATTCCTCAAACTCAGCAGCGGCGAACAGCGACTTGTGCTGCTTGCACGAGCTTTTGTCAAGAATCCTTCGCTGCTCATTCTCGACGAGCCGCTTCACGGCTTAGACTTGAAGAACCGCCGACTTGTGAAGGATGTAATTGAGACATTCTGCCAGCGCAAGAACAAGACAATGATTATGGTTACTCACTACCAGGAGGAGCTGCCAAATAATATTGACCACTCTATATTCTTAAAGAAAAACAAATGAAGATAGTATATTTCCACGGATTCGGTTCGTCTCACGCAAGCGGAACGGTAGAGATTCTCCGCAAGGAGCTTCCTGAAGATGAAATTGTTGCACCAGATATTCCCATAGATCCTGTTGAGGCTCTGCCTTACTTGCAGGAATTGTGCAAGCAGGAGAATCCCGACCTTATCATCGGCACAAGCATGGGAGGCATGTATGCCCAGCAGATGAGGGATTATCGCCGCATACTTGTGAACCCTGCTTTCAACATGTCAACAATGTCGAAGGGGTTGAAGACTGGCGAGCATAAGTTCTTCAATGGCCGCTATGATGGCGCAAAGACTTTCAAGATAACAAAGGACATCATACAGCATCATAACCAGATGGAGAGGCAGCAGTTCAAGAATATCACAGCAGAGCAGAAGGAGACATGCTGGTGCCTTGTCGGTCTTCGTGATACGACGGTGACGAATGCTGAGGCTGTGTTTAAGAAGAATTACCTTGCCGACCATGTCATACGCTTCGATGGCGAGCATCAACTGAATGACAAGGTTATAAAGAAGGTTGTCTTGCCTCTTGTTGAACAGCTGAGAGGGTAGGAAGAGTAACAGCAGAAAACAAAAGCAGGTTGGAAATTTCCAACCTGCTTTTGTTTTTATCTGACGTTTGTATTATACCTCCTTGTTCTTGACAACAGACTCATAGTAAGCGAGGTAGTTGTCTTTCTGGTCGCTTGCCATCCATGCCATAGCAGAACGTGGGTGGTCATTCTGTGAACCAGTAATCATGTATGGGATGAAGTAGCCCCAGTCAATCTCCTTCTGGAGAGGGTGTACTTGCTCCTGGATGCACTTGAGAATTGGCTCAAGCTTGTACTTTGGATTCTTGAGGAATGCGATGAGAAGCTCCATAGGGCAGTTTCCTGCACCGCGGCCGATGCCGAGCATAGTGGCGTCGAGCATGTTTGCGCCAGTGCGGATGCACTCGATAGTGTTGGCGAAAGCAAGCTGTGTGTTGTTGTGGCCATGGAAACCGATAGTTTTGCCTGGGAGAGCATCGATGTACTTCTTTACAAGTCCGTGGATGTCTTCAGAATAGAGGCTTCCGAAGCTGTCAACCAGATAGAATGTGCCAACGCGTGAATTAGCGACATCCTCAAGCACCTGGTCGAGCACACGCTCGCCAACCTTAGATACTGCCATGAGGTTGATTGTTGCCTCGTAGCCCTTGTCCATAACGTGGTGAGCAAGTTCGATAGCCTTGTCAATCTGATAGTCATAGCATGCCACACGGAAGAGGTCAATGACACTCTCTTCTTTTGGACGTATGTCGTCAAAGTTGATACGGCCTATGTCTGCCATAACAGAGAGTTTTGTGTTAGTCTTGTTCTCTCCTACAATTTCACGAATCTCATCCTCTGCGCAGAACTTCCATGGACCGAATTCAGAGCGTGGGAATTGGTCTTCGCTGCTGATGTAGCCAATCTCCATATAGTCAACTCCTGCGTTTACGCATGACTCGTACACACCTTTAACAAAGTCTTTGCTGAACTGCCATTTGTTCATGAGTCCACCATCACGAACGGTACAATCCAGCACTTTAATCTCTTTTCTGTACATATTGTGTAATGTTATATTGTTGTTATTTGTTTCCACTTTTTAGGGTATAAGAAGATATTCTTAATTGTTATGTAAGCAGACCGCCGAGGCAGAGAGAGTTACTTGATAAGCTTTTTCTCCTCTTCAATGTAATAGGCGATGAGTCTGTTGTACATTTCTTCGATAACATCAGGATTGATGCCTGCATTCTCTGCCCATTCGCGTCGAGTGCGCAATACAGCTGCGCGTCGATCGGCAGCTTCAATGCCTTTCGCTGTGCCGTCTTTGTATTTCACTACTTCGCGCACATACTCAAATCGAGCAGAAAGCAAGTTGATGATTTCAAAGTCGATGTTGTCAATCTCATTTCTAACCTCTTCTATGTTTGTGCATTCAAGAGGCAATATCTTATTTACGTTGTGAGCCACAATCTTAATACCAATAAATGTTAATATTTCAAAAGTGCAAAATTAACACTTTTTCTTTTAAATCACTAACAAAACAATATTATTTCTCTTTGACGGGTGTAATTATGTGTCGTTTTGTGGGAAAAGACAAGCATAATGCGAACTGCTGCTGACGGTGGATGTGTATAATGAAGTGCTGCTTCTTGCTCTTTTGAGGATGGTGATATGTGCATAATTGCCGGCTGTCATTAAGAAATGACGTGAAAAAATTTGAGAATAGATTACTATTGCCTACCTTTGTCACATTATTCGTCATAAATGCTGATAAGTAGGTTGTTTGCAAAAGATGAAAGACGAATGATAGTTGCTGCTTAGTATATGAGAATAAAAACTTATAATATTTTACAATATAGCTTATGAGGAAAATAGGATTCACATCTTTGCTTCTCGCCACTTTGTTAGGCGCCGCTCTTACTACTGGCTGTAAGTCGGCATCGACAGTTGCTGGTGCTGGGCAGGATGCTGCGAGAAAAGTTAAAACGAGCAAGGTTAAGAGCCCGAATAGAAGTATCGTGATTCTGTATGATAATGATGTGCATTGTGGCGTTGACGGCTACTCAAAGATAGCAGGATTGCGAGATGCTATTTCTGATACAGCTTATGTTGCTGTTGTGTCAAGCGGTGACTACATTCAGGGCGGCACCGTTGGGGCATTGTCAAAAGGACAATACATCATCGACATCATGAAGGCTGTCGGCTATGATGCTGTGACACTTGGCAATCATGAGTTTGACTATAAGATTTCATACATGTTTGACCTCCTTGGTCAGATGAAAACCCCTGTCACTTGTGTCAATCTTGTTGAGACGAAGACAAACAAGATGGTGTATGAGCCTTATGTGATGAAGCAGATGGGAGATAAGAAGGTGGCATTTGTGGGAGTTGTCACTCCTACAACTCTCATGACAGAAGCCTTCGCCTTTCATGATGAGGATGGCAATCAGGCTTATGACCTTATGACATCCCAGGTGTATAGCATCGTTCAGCAGAATGTGGACAAGGCAAGAAAAGATGGCGCAGACTATGTGGTGGTGCTCTCGCATCTCGGTGAGGCTAAGACGGATGTGAATGTTGACTCTCACGGTCTTGTAGAAAATACTACTGGCATTGATGTGGTGCTCGATGGACATACTCACTCAACAATACCTTGTACTGTTGTGAATAACAAGTTGGGCAAGCCTGTGCTTACCACTCAGACAGGCACAAAATTCGCTAATGTGGGAAAGCTGCTCATCATGCCAGATGGAAAGATGACCACCGAACTGATTCCTGCTCAGAACATAGAAAAGAAGAGCGCCTCTGTGCAGCAGACCATCGACAGCATATATGCCCTCTCTGAGGCAAAGACCAGCCGTCATATCTGTGACAGCGATGTGCCTCTCAACATCCTCAATGAGCAAGGCAGGCAGGAGGTCAGAATCAACGAGACAAATGCTGGCGATATTGTTGCTGATGCTTTCCGCATTGTGTCGGGGGCTGATTTGGCGATGACAAATGGCGGAGGAATAAGATGCGGACTCAAGCCTGGAAAGCTTACATACGGCGACCTTGTAGCTATGCTGCCTTACGACAACTATCTATGTGTGGTTGAGATTCCTGGCAGCAAGATTGTTGAAGTGTTGAAGTCTGTGTCTAAGCACCTTCCTGCTGAGTATGGACAGTTTGCCCAGGTGTCAGGATTGAAATACACAGTTAAGGTGTCTGACCATAGTGTTACTGATGTTGTGGTGCTTAATCCTCAGACAAATGAATATGAGCCTATTGACCTTAATAAGATGTATAAGGTGGCAACCGTGGATTACTGCGTTACAGGCGGCGGCTTTGATGACGTGCTCAAGGGTTCAAAGTTTGTGAAAGAGGCATACCTCATCTATAGCGATGCGCTCATCCAGTATGTGACAGAGAATCTCAAAGGACACATCGGCAATGAGTATGCTAAGCCTCAAGGCAGAATAACTGTCGTGCAGTAATCAATACAAGTTTACACTTGTTGTCAATCAAAAATCATTATAACTAAATTGAAAATGAATAAAATGAAGAAAATAGCTTCTTATCTTCTTACAGGAGTCGCTGCAGCTTTCCTGCTGGTGTCTTGTAATAAAAAAGCTGATGCTGTAGAAGCAGAGTCAGTTCAGGAGGTGTCATCTGCTTTGGTTGTGGATGTTGACCCTGGTACAGACGACGCAATGGTGACAATGCTTCTCGCAAGAAACGGCGTTCAGCCAGATTATTGCGTGTCAACCTTCGGAAATATGCCTTGGAATTACACTCAGAGGAATCTCAATATCCTTGCAAAGGTGTTTGACTTCAAGGCGCAGATAGCATGTGGCGCAAAAGAGCCATACGACAAGCATGAGGTTACCTGTGGCGATTTCCACGGAAATGATGCGCTCGCTGATGTTGGCGACAGCCTTTTCAATGCTCTTAAGATGACACAGGCAGACATCGACGGCAATAAGAAAATAGCTGACCTTGCAGATTTTATAATGTCTAAGGATTCTGTGACTTATATCGTTGTAGGCCCTATGGCGACTCTCTCACATCTCATCAAGGATTATCCTGAGACAGAGTCACACATCAAGAGAGTGCTTGTGATGGGCGGTGGCATCGACACCTTCAACAAGGATGGCGACAAGGAGTATAATTTCGCTGGCGATGGCATAGCTGTGAAGAATGTGTTTGAGTCGTCTCTCGACATCACTCTTTTCCCTCTCGACATCACAAACACAAAGGCTGCCATCTCAAAGGAGCAAATTGCTACTATCGATTACTCAAAACTCCCTTGGGCTCGCAACTGTCTTGAGCATAACCTTCGCTCAAACATGAAGTATAACAAAATTCCTATGGCTGTCATGCATGATTGCCTTACTGTGCTGTATCTTCTTGAACCATCACTCTTTAAGGTTACTGATATGAAACTCATTGCTAATGAGGGCGGTCATATTGAGAAGAGCGAAGAAGGTAAGACTGTGCATGTTGCTACTGACTTGCCAGCTGATGCTATATATAATTACATCAAGGCAGGTATCGAAAAATAATCCTTAGGGTTGTTTGTAAGCCGTTTTAGATATGTTGATATGGAAAGTCCTGTCAACGTACTCTAAAACGGCTTTTTGTGTGTCTTTAGTGCGCCTTTGTGTTACACTCGTAACATACGGCATGTTACAAGTGTAACATCGGGCGTGTTACGTGTGTAACACAAGGCGTGTTGCAAGTGTTACATCGAGCATTTTGGTGTGGAGTGAAGGATGCAAAATAGCATAAAAATACAAGTCAAATCTTTCGAAGTTATTATTTCATCATTACTAAAAATAAAATTGTCATCGTGTTATTTGTTGCTTTTTCACCCCAAAACAGCAAAACATATATATAAATATTGTGTATTAGGGTTTTTATTCGTAAATTTGCATGATTTTTGGACTTGTAAAATAATAAATAAAAAATCTATATATGAATATTTCGTATAAATGGCTTAAAGAGTATGTTGACTTTGACATGTCGGCAGAAGAAGTGGGCAAGGCGCTTACAAGTGTCGGCCTTGAAGTTGAAGCCGTAGAGGAGGTTCAGTCTATCAAGGGCGGTCTCGCAGGATTGGTTGTTGGTGAGGTGCTTACTTGTGAAGCTCATCCAAACAGCGACCACATGCATGTCACAACAGTTGACGAGGGCAATGGCGTGATTCAGCAAATCGTGTGCGGAGCTCCGAATGTGGCTGCCGGTCAGAAAGTTATTGTTGCGCAGCTTGGCTGCAAGCTCTATGATGGCGACCAGGAATTCACAATCAAGAAGAGCAAGCTTCGCGGCATTGAGAGCAATGGAATGATTTGTGCTGAAGATGAGATAGGCGTCGGCACATCACATGATGGCATCATCGTGCTTCCTCAGGATGCTGTGGTGGGAACTCCTGCTGCTGAATATTATGGCATTGAGAGCGACTGGGTTATAGAGGTTGACATTACACCTAACCATAGTGATGCTACATCTCATTGGGGTGTTGCCCGTGACTTCTACGCATACTTGAAGCAGAATGGCTACAAGACATCTCTCCACCGTCCATCTGTTGATGACTTTAAGGTGCAGAGCAATGACTTGAAGATTGATGTTGAAGTTGAGGCAGGCGAGGCTTGTCCAAGATATTGCGCTGTTTCTGTAAAGAACTGCGAAGTCAAGGAGAGTCCGAAGTGGTTGAAGGATAGGCTTACTACAATCGGTCTTCGTCCAATCAACAATATTGTGGACATCACAAATTATATCATGATGGCATACGGCCAGCCACTTCATTGCTTTGACGCAGATATGATCAAGGGCGGAAAGGTAGTGGTGAAGACTATGCCGGAAGGCACACCTTTCGTCACTCTCGACGGTGTGGAGCATAAGCTTAGCGACAAGGACCTCGCTATCTGCAATGTTGAGGATGCAATGTGTATCGCAGGTGTGTTTGGCGGCAAGGGCAGCGGCACATACGAGACAACAAAGAATGTGCTTTTTGAAAGCGCATATTTCCACCCAACATGGATACGTAAGAGCGCACGTCGTCATGGCCTCCAGACAGATGCGTCATTCCGCTTTGAGCGCGGCATCGACCCAGCAGGTCAGATTTATGCTATCAAGCGTGCTGCGCTTATGGCTCAGGAGCTTGCTGGCGGTGAAATCAGCATGGAGATTGTTGATGTCAAGAACGACACACTCCCACAGGACGCTATTATTGATGTTGATTATAAGTATGTGGCAGACCTTATCGGTAAAGAACTGCCAGTAGAGACTCAGCACAGCATCCTCGAAAGTCTTGGATTTGAGATTCTTTCAAGCGATGCAGAGAAGATGCAGGTTAAGGCTCCTGCATTCAGAGTGGATGTGAAGAAGCCATGCGATGTGGTGGAAGAACTTCTCCGCATATATGGATATAACAATATCGAGATTCCTTCACAGGTGAAGTCTTCGCTTACAACAAAGGGCGACCTCGACAAGAGCAACAAACTGCAGAATCTCATCGCAGAGCAGCTTGTTGGCTGTGGATTCAATGAGATTCTCAACAACTCCCTCACTAAAGTTGCTTATTATGAGAATGGCGAGACATTCAAGCTTGACAACTGCGTGAAGCTTATGAATCCGCTCAGTCAGGATCTTGGCGTGCTCCGTCAGACACTCCTTTTTGGCGGACTTGAGTGCATAGCTCACAATGCAAACCGCCGCATGCCTGATTTGAAGTTCTTTGAATATGGCAACTGCTACCGCTTTGACCCAGAGAAGAATGAGGCAAAGGTTGACGAGGAAGGCAACGCATTGAAAGCAAGCGCTGAGTCATCAAAGAAGATTCTTGCAGCATACAGCGAGGACTACCATCTTGGATTGTGGCTTACAGGAAAGCGTGTCAGCGGCAGCTGGGCTCATGCTGACGAAGACAGCACAATCTATGAGATGAAGGCGTATGTCCTTAATATCCTCAAGCGTCTCGGAGTGCCATTTGGAGCTCTTGTGCTTGGCGAGGAGAAGAATGACATATTCTCTATTTCTACAACCATCTCTCAGCGTGGCGGTAAGAAGATCGCAGAATATGGCATTGTGACTAAGAAGGCGGCTAAGATGCTCGATGTTGAGGCTCCTGTCTACTATGCAGACATCAACTGGACAAATCTCATGAAGCTTGTCAAGAAGGTGGCTGTGAAGTATTATGACCTCAGCAAGTTCCCTGCTGTAAGCCGTGACTTGGCATTGCTCGTGGATGAGAAGGTTGAGTTTGCTGCTATTGAGGCTGCTGCTTATCAGGCAGAGAAGAAGCTCCTCAAGGAGGTTAAGCTCTTCGATGTGTATGAGGGCAAGAACCTTGAGGCAGGCAAGAAGTCGTATGCGGTGAATTTCACTCTCCAGAGCGAAGAGAAGACGCTCAACGACAAGGCTATCGAGGCAATCATGCAGAAGATAGAGCAGAGCATAGCAAAGGCTACTGGTGCTGCTGTTCGTGGTAAGTAATTAAGAATTATAATCATAAAAAATAAAAATAAAAGAAAATTATGGGACGCGCATTTGAATTCCGTAAAGCAAGAAAATTGAAGAGATGGGGTAACATGGCAAAGACTTTCACACGCCTCGGCAAGCAGATTGCCATCGCTGTGGCAGAAGGTGGTCCAGACCCAGATAATAACGCACATCTTCGTGCCGTGATTGCTACTTGTCGTCACGAGAATATGCCTAAGGACAATATCGACCGTGCTATCAAGAACGCTATCGGTAAGGATAAGTCTGCTTGGAAAAGTGTTACTTATGAGGGATATGGCCCTCATGGTGTAGCTGTATTTGTTGACACATTGACAGACAACACAACTCGTACAGTAGCTGATGTCCGTTCTATCTTCAATAAGTTTAACGGAAACATGGGTACAACAGGCTCTCTCTCTTTCCTCTTCGACCATTTCAGCCAGTTCACATTCAAGAAGAATGAAGGCGTAGATATGGATGAGTTCATCCTTGAGGCTATCGAGTTTGGCGTGAATGATGAGTTTGATGAGGAGTATGATGAAGACAAGGACGAGACAACAATCACTATTTATGGTGATCCAAAGTCTTTTGCTCAGATTCAGAAATTCCTTGAGGAGAAGGGACTTGAAATCACAGGAGCGGAATTCACTTATGTGCCAAACGATCTCAAGGAGGTGACTGACGAGCAGCGTGAGACTATCGAGAAGATGGTTGAACGTCTTGAGGAGTTTGACGACGTACAGAATGTTTACACTAACATGAAGTAATTGTTTTATAATATGCAACAATGCACAATCGTCATCAGCAGATGGCGTATTGTGCATTGTTTTTTAATTAGTTACGTTATGAAAAAGATATTCGAGACTCAAGGCACTTGCTCAAAGGCGATAATGATGGATGTTGATGAGCAGACAGGTGTGATAAATGAGATTCAGTTTGTGGGTGGATGTGCTGGAAACACAAGTGGCATAGCATCACTCGTGCGTGGACAGAAAGCCGAGGATGTGATTGCAAGACTTGAAGGCATTCGCTGCGGAATGAAGAATACAAGTTGTCCTGACCAGCTTGCTCGTGCTTTGAGAGAGGTGACAGCCAAGTAAATGGCGTCTTTTTGTGCCGCACTTGTAACAGATGTTACAGTACGGCGCCCTGACCAAGTATGTGGTGTGTTCCGAAAGACTATGTAGGAGACGCCAGTATGAGGTTGAGTAAATATTGTTGAACATATACTTATTATATTATTATGTACACGCGCGTATCTTTATTTATAATTGCGATGCTGCTTTGTGTGACTTTCCTTTCGTCATGCCAGGAAAAGCTTAATGACCGTTTTGAAAGAGAGGCGAAGGAATACACCAAGAAAAACTGCCCTCAGCAATGCGATGATGTGACTGTGCTTGACAGTCTTGTGTTTGAACAAGATGGAGTGGGGTGCTTGAATGTCTATTATTCGTTGCTATTGACGCAAGAAGAGCGCGAACAGGTGATGAACAAGTTGGGCGAACTTGGTGATGTCAATCTCAAGGCTGTGCGCAATTCGTTGAATTATGAAATGTACAGAAAGGCAGGGGTGAATTTCCGCTATGTGTATATTGACGCAACGATAGGCGACAAGATTGTGGAATACAATTTCTCAAAGAAAGATTACGAAAGATAGTAGCATTTTCTCTGTTTGACTTGAGTGTTTTGGATGAGGCGCTTTATGTTTATATGTGCTTATGTCTGTTCATATAGTATGAAAGAGCGTTTCTGTGTGCGCACACAGCGTGCTATGTTGCAAAAACTTGTTTTTCGATGCCAAAATGATGTAAAAAACTATTCTTTGACTTAAAATTGAGCTATTTATTTGTGGATTTTTAATAAATTACCTATCTTTGCATAGATTTTAGGACAGAGGAATATGTTTTTTCGAAATTATCCTCGATTAGATATCAAGTTTATATTAATTAATTTTTAAAAGGTAAGATTATGTTACAGGACAATGCAGGAAACATTGCTGGTATTATCTGGAATGTTCTTTCCGCTTCAGAGACACCACTCACTTTCAAACAGATTAAGAAGACTACAAAACTTGCAGAGAAGGATTTCAATCTTGGTCTTGGATGGTTGCTCCGTGAGGACAAGATTAAGGCTACAGAGACAGGCGAAGAGAAGGATCCATACGCTTATTCTCTCAAGTAATTAAAGCAATATATCATAAAAATGCGTTTCTCTTTTGAGGAACGTATTTTTTTTTGTAACTTTGTAGCGGAATACCAAGAAGAAATGAAGAATATAAGAAATTTTTGTATTATTGCTCACATTGACCATGGGAAATCAACTCTTGCTGATCGTCTGCTTGAAAAGACGAACACAATAAAGATTACTCAGGGTCAGATGCTTGATGACATGGATTTGGAACAGGAGCGAGGCATTACTATCAAAAGCCACGCTATCCAGATGGAGCATCAGTATGATGGGGCAAAGGATGAATATAAGGGGCAGAAGTTTGTGCTAAACCTTATTGACACTCCGGGTCATGTTGACTTTTCTTATGAGGTGAGCCGCTCAATTGCTGCATGTGAAGGAGCGTTGCTTGTGGTGGATGCAACACAAGGAGTTCAGGCACAGACGATTAGCAATTTGTATATGGCTATTGACCACGATCTTGAGATTATCCCGGTAATCAACAAGATAGATATGCCAAATGCTATGCCAGAAGAAGTTGCTGATGAGATAATCGACCTTATTGGCTGTGATCTTGAAGATATAATATATGCATCAGGAAAGACTGGTGAGGGCGTTGGTGATATATTGAATGCTGTCGTTGAACGCGTTCCACATCCAGTGGGTGAGGAGGATGCTCCATTGCAAGCTTTGATTTTTGACTCCGTATTCAATTCTTATCGTGGTGTAATCGCATATTTCAAGATAATCAATGGTGTTATGCGCCCTGGAGAAAAGGTGCGTTTCATCAACACGAAAAAGGAGTATCTTGCTGAAGAGATTGGCACTTTGAAGATGGATATGGTGCCTAAGAAGGAACTGCGAACAGGTGATGTAGGATATATTGTCACAGGAATAAAGAATGCTACTGAGGTGAAGGTGGGTGACACAATTACTTCGCTTTCTAATCCTACGACAGAGGCAATACAAGGTTTCCAAGAGGTGAAGCCTATGGTGTTTGCAGGTATTTATCCGATTGAGACTGAGGATTATGAGAATCTCCGAACATCACTTGAGAAATTGCAGCTTAATGATGCGTCGCTGACATTTATGCATGAGAGTTCTGCAGCCTTGGGCTTTGGATTCAGATGCGGCTTCTTAGGTTTGCTCCACATGGAGATTGTGCAGGAGAGACTGGATCGTGAATTCAATATGGATGTCATCACAACTGTGCCTAATGTAAGCTATATGGTTTACGATAAGCACGGTGAGGCGCAGGAGGTGCATAACCCAAGTGGAATGCCTGACCCAACTCTTATTGACCATGTTGAGGAGCCGTTTATTCGTGCGACAGTCATCACTACAGCAAATTATATAGGCCCAATAATGACTCTCTGTCTCGGCAAGCGCGCAGAATTGGTGAAGCAGGATTTTATTGCTGGCAATCGTGTTGAGATTGAGTTCCTTATGCCGCTTGGTGAGATTGTCATAGACTTCTACGATAAACTCAAGTCGGTGTCACGAGGCTATGCTTCGTTTGACTACCATCCAGCAGGTTTCAGAGAGAGCAAGCTTGTGAAGCTTGATATCCTCTTGAACGGCGAACCTGTCGATGCTCTGTCAACACTCACTCATGTTGATAATGCTGTCACTCTTGGTCGCAGGATGTGTGAGCGTCTTAAAGACCTCCTTCCACGTCAGCAGTTTGACATTGCTATTCAGGCTGCTATTGGTGGCAAGATTGTGGCAAGAGAGACTGTAAAGCAGGTGAGAAAAGATGTGCTCGCTAAGTGCTATGGTGGTGACGTGAGCCGTAAGAGAAAGCTTCTTGAAAAGCAGAAGCGAGGAAAGAAGCGTATGAAGCAGATAGGTAATGTGAGTGTGCCTCAAAAGGCGTTCCTTGCTGTCTTGAAGCTTGATGATGATTAAGAAATGAATGGATACAATAGAAAAGGGAGGCAGCGGGGGAGCCGCGAGCATTCTTGCTGCTGACTTTTCTTCTGTATAGCAGAGTTCTTTTTCCGCATGGTAGATTGAAAATGTGCGGATGAAAGTTTGTTATGCGCTGCATAAAGCGCAAATATTGTTGAAAGAAGGAGGGAGCGCCTCCTTTGCGGAGATAAAATGCAGGGTATGAAGAAGGCGTCTTTATGGACATGAATAGAGGTGCAATGATGGAATGAATGCTACGGATAACGAAAGATGAGCGCCTTGAAATTAAGAATTAGGAATGAAGATTTAAGATTGCATGACGCTTTGAGCAATCTTTGGTGATGAATAAATAACTAACAAGATATAAAAGGAAATTAAGCTATAATATGTGCTATGTGGCATGTGAAAATCGCGAAAAACATGTTATTTAGCATAAAATCCTTGCTTTTTACCTAAATTCGCTGTACCTTTGCAGCGTTTTTGGGATAATGCATGATTTAGTAAAATGTAAGAACTATGAAGAAATTACTAGTATCAGTCCTGATGGTAATAGCTCTGACTGCATCTGCGAAGACAGACTCGGGCGTAGACCTTCAGAAGAAATGGGGCGCAGTAATTGAAGCCATAGCTATGGTTGAAAGTAATCGCGATCCCTCTAAAGTATCTAGGAATGGCCTTTATGTAGGCTATCTACAGATTTCTCAAATTTTGGTGCGTGAGTGCAATCGTATTGTGGGATACAATAAATACACTTATGCCGACCGCTACAACAAAGAGAAGAGCATAGAAATGTTTATCACATTTCAGGAATGCTACAATTCAGAAGGCAATATGGAGAAGGCAATCCGCCTCTGGAATTCTGGCGATTTGAAATGTATGAGCAGAAAGATGCGTACGGAAGGATATTACAGGAGAGTAATGTCAAAGTACACAGAAACAGCTTCTCTCTAATTACACCGAAAAGAAATTATTCTTTGATAAAAAAATGTCCAAGGGCAGCATACTTGCTTGTTCTTGGATATTTTTATTTTCTAAGTTGGATATTTTTCGCAGGGTGCTTTTATATTTATAAAATGAATTGTAACTTTGCATAACTAAAGAAAATTATAGCAAATATGGAAATTAAGGAATCTTGGATTAACAAAGGCTATGTTGACGAGCCACTGCCAGAAGGCATTGATGTGAAGTCGGAAATACGTAGAATGTGCAAGGAAAAGAACGCTGTGATTCTTGCTCATTACTATACAGATGGTGCTGTGCAGGATATTGCGGATTTTGTTGGTGACTCGCTTGCACTCGCTCAATGGTCGGCAAAGACAGATGCTGATATCATTGTGATGTGCGGTGTGCATTTCATGGGGGAGACAAACAAGATTCTCTGCCCAGAAAAGAAAGTGCTTGTGCTCGACTTGAATGCCGGCTGTTCACTTGCGGATTCGTGCAATGCAGCAGACTTGAAGAAGTTTGTTGATGAGCATCCTGGCTATAAGGTTGTTTCTTATGTAAATACAACGGCTGCTGTTAAGGCATTGACGGATGTTGTCGTTACATCAAGTAATGCAAAGCTTGTCATCGACTCGTTCCCTAAGGATGAGAAGCTGATTTTCGGTCCGGACAAGAATCTTGGCGACTATATTAATTCTGTCACAGGGCGTAATATGCTTTTGTGGAATGGCGGATGCCATGTTCACGGTCAGTTCTCGCTTGAGAAGATTCTTGCTATCAAGGCAGAACATCCGGACGCAAAGATTCTTGTTCATCCAGAGTGCCCATCTCCAATCCAGAAAGTTGCTGATGTGATAGGTTCGACAGCTGGGCTTCTGAACTTCGCCATCAAAGATGACGCCACAGAGTTTATCGTTGCAACGGAGAGCGGCATTCTTCATGAGATGACAAAGGCATGTCCTGATAAGACATTTATCCCAGCTCCTCCAGAATCGAGCGAGACAATGGGATGCTCATGCAATGAATGCTCATTCATGAAGCTTAACACTCTTGCCAAGCTTTACAATACATTGAAATATGAATGGCCAGCTATAGAGGTGGATTCTGAGATTGCAAAAGAAGCGATAAAGCCAATCGACAAGATGCTTGAAATAAGCAAGAATCTCAAGTCGGCAATGTCAAGCAAGTAGGAAATGGAGATAGCAGCATTGGTTAGTGGCGGTGTTGATTCTGCTGTTTCTGTTCATCAGTTATGTGAGCATGGATTCAATCCGCACCTCTTTTATATTAAGATAGGCCCAGACCGCGACACGGAGTGGAATTGCACATCGGAAGAAGATGTGGAAATCTGCCAGTGGCTTGCGCGCAGGTATGCATTGAAGCTTGATGTGATAGATTTGCATAAGGAGTACTGGGAGAAGGTGGTAGGCTATACGATGGACAAAGCGCGCCAGGGGCTGACTCCTAATCCAGATGTGATGTGCAACAAACTCATCAAGTTCGGATGCTTTGAGGATGTCGTTGGTCACGATTTCGATTTCACAGCTACAGGTCATTATGCAACAACAACAATTACTGACAAAGATGGCAATGTTGTGGAGCAGTCTTCGCCTCTGAATTTGGACAGCAGAGAGAAGGTGTGGCTTTCTACGTCGCCTGACCCAGTAAAAGACCAGACGGATTTCTTGTGCCAGATAAACTCGCTTCAGGTCAGCAAGCTTGTTTTCCCTATCGGACACATGTGGAAACATGAAGTGCGTGAAATAGCAGAGAAGGCAAAGCTCCTTAATGCGGAACGAAAAGACAGCCAGGGGATATGCTTTCTTGGCAATATAGATTTCCGTGATTATATAAAGGCACATCTTGGTGAGAATCCTGGGGATGTGCGAGAAATCGAGACAGGAAGAAAGATTGGCGAGCATCGCGGATTGTGGTTTTACACGATAGGGCAGAGAAAGGGGCTCGGTTTCGGAGGAGGACCATGGTTTGTTGTGAAGAAAAATCTGAAACGCAATATCTTGTTTGTGTCGCATGGGTATGAACCGGAGAAAGTATTCAAAGACCACATTACGATGAACGACTTTCATTTTATCACCATGAATCCTTGGAAGGACGGATGCCAAGGCAAGGAGGTGACATTCAAGATTCGCCATACTCCAGAGTATCTAAAAGGGCGCATTTATCACAGGGAAGACGGCACATGGTATTTGAAAGCAGACGAGAAGATACACGGTGTGGCTCCTGGACAGTTCTGCGTTGTCTATGATGAATGCCATAAAATCTGCTATGGTTCAGGGGAGATAGACTGATAGCCTGATTACGAAAAAAACAAATGAGGAATTATGATTGGTGAAATCAATAATTCCTCATTTTATTGTGTAAAGGCTGTTGTTTGCCTAAATTTGAGACAGTCTCTTGTTATTTGTTCTTGAGAAGGTCGCGGATTTCTGTGAGAAGAACCTCTTCTTTTGTTGGTGCAGGTTCTGGCTCTGGAGCTGCTACTTCTTCCTGCTTCTTCTTGCGCAGAGATGAGAGCTTAGCAATTCCCTTTACCATGAAGAAGATGATGAGTGCGATGATGAGGAAGTCGAGGCAGTTCTGGATGAATGCGCCGTATGTGATGGCGATTTCCTCCACGCCTTTAACGATGACTTCTCCTGCGTCATTTACCTTTTCTTCTACGCCTGGTCGGAGCACGTATTTCAGGCTTGAAGCGTTAGCGCCAGATAGCATATAGTTGATAGGAGGCATGATGAGGTCGCCAACAATAGATGTCACGATTTTACCAAATGCGCCACCAATGATCACACCTACAGCCATATCCATTACGTTGCCTTTAAGCGCGAATTCTTTGAATTCTTCAATAAATTTTGCCATAATCGTTATAAATATTTATGTTAGTTATTATGATATAAATATGCGTTTTTGTTTCAATATTGATAAATTCAATTTGCAATATTGGATGAAAGTTTTATCAAAAAGTGTATTTTTTATAATACATTCTTTTGAAGTGTAAAAAACTATCGATTCTTTTGCAAAGTTAAAAAAAATCTTTGTAACTTTGTACTTGAAAAAGAAAAAAGCATGAAATATCGCTTGATAACATACATTATTTTCTCAGTATTGTTCATTTTAGTAACAGCTTGTCAGGCTGCTCATTATTGTAATTGTGGATAATATACATTATATATAGATGTATATGCGATATTTTTAGAATAAAGATGTATCAAAAAGAAAATTGAGATAACAAATATTATTGTTTAACATATTAATAAAATTTTAATCCAATGGTTAAAGTAGCAATTAATGGTTTCGGTCGTATCGGCCGTCTCGCATTCCGTCAGATGTTTGAAGCAGAAGGTTATGAAGTAGTTGCAATCAACGACCTCACATCTCCAAAGATGCTCGCTCACCTTCTCAAGTATGATACAGCTCAGGGTGGTTTCGCTGGCAAGTTCGGTGAAGGAAAGCACACTGTAGAGGCTGGTGAGGACAACATCGTTGTTGACGGCAAGAAGATCACTATCTACGCTAAGCCAAACGCAGCTGAGCTCCCATGGGGTGAGATCGGTGTTGACGTAGTTCTCGAGTGTACTGGTTTCTACACTTCAAAGGAGAAGGCTTCTGCTCACATCGCAGCAGGTGCTAAGAAGGTAGTTATCTCTGCTCCAGCAGGTAACGATCTCCCAACAATCGTTTACAACGTTAACCACAACGTACTTACTCCAGCTGACACAGTTATTTCTG
>JAKSLL010000058.1 GCA_024401215.1 Bacteroidaceae bacterium | reverse complement strand
TTGGGGGATGCAGCATAACAAATGAATGGCATAGAATTTATCCCGAACTCAGGTTTATAGGAACCTATATCCCATCCAAGCCAGTGACAGATGTCTTCAAAGAACCACTTGATGCGCATCCCCCATCGGCAGAGGTAGGCTATCCGTACCACAAGAATTACGCAGACAATGATTAATACTAGAAGAATGATGTTATAGGTGATGAACTCAACTTCATCTCCTCTTAGGTGTTCGCCGTTGAACCATTTGCCAAACACTTCATTGATGTCATTAAAGAATTTCATTAGGACTATATTTGTGGAGATTCTTTTTCCTATAATATAAATGATGCTGTAATGAGAATTACAAAAAATAAATGTCTCTTCATAAGTATAAGAATGTAAATGATTTATACTTCAATGCTATATATTTGACATTGAGGGAATAATAGTATGTAAGTCCATTTGATTATTTCTTCTTAGGATTCTTATGCATCTTGTAGCTTGCCTTGGCTATCATGCGAAGACATGCTGGACCGCAGTCAGCTGATTCTTGCTGGTGGTAATGTGGAAATTTGCTTATATGCATATCTTAATTGTGTGAGAACGGCAATGCCATTCATTATCATGATTATTTCTTCTTCGGGTTCTTGTTCCAATGATAGACAAGGTGAGCCATCACATAGTGTGGAAGTGAACGATACCATGTCTCGGTGCGTCCCTGTGCATTGACCTCATACTGCGTACTTGAAAGTTGATGGAAAAGATCAAAAGCCTCTATGCGAGCGATAAGCTTGCCTTTGAGAAAAGGCTGGCTGATGGATGCATTGACCACGAAGTCATCGGTGTTGAGAGCAGAAGAGCCATAGCCACGACGACTGTACATGTTGGCATCGGCAGAGACGGTCATATTGATGCCGGGGATGGTGTATCTACCAGAAAAACCGTATTTATAGTCAAATGCATTGAGAGTTTCAAAATCATACATCTGTCCCTCACTGTGTCGCCAGCGAATATCACCTGTGGCACGGATGTTGAGTTTGTCCTTGCTGTACTGGATGTAGACATTGTCATGAAGGGTAAGTGTATTGACTGCATTCAGGTGACTCTCTGTCTCTCCCACCAACATGGCATGATCCATCCAGTGTACGAATCGGCCATCAAGATTGCTTGCAACCGTCCAGTGCTTACCTCTGCCCAATGTGCCGGTGATGTTGGCATTCGCCTTCAGGTCATAGGTACCATGTGCATTCTCCGGGCGATAGGTATAGACACCCGTAGTAGGATTGAAGCTGACGGCCTGTACCACCTCTTGATGCAGATAGCCTGCCTGTGCAGAAACCCTGCCAAACCAATAACTCTTCTCGGTTTCTTTCCAATCTTCATATTCTGAGTATATGGATGATACTGATGTCCAAGGCTTCAGGTCTGGGTTGCCAAGACGCACGACAAGCGGATTGGCATCATCACGGAAGGCAAGCTGGTTCACTAGTGAAGAATTTTGTTCGTAATGCTGAAGGCGTATGAGTCCCCGTCGGGAATGGTCTTTATTTTTGAACAGACGAATTTCAAGACGTTGATCAAAACGCATGGTGTTGCGCGTGGACAATGTGTCAATCATGCCTCTCTGATAACTGAGGCGTTCGTGGGTGGGTCTGGCAGTCAGATACAGGTCAATAAAATGCTCTTGTAAATCATAGGGTTTGCGTATATGCTGAGCACGAGCAAGATGAAGTTCGATGTCTGCCTTGTAGGTGCGTAGATCGCTGTTATATGAATTGTTGGGGTCTGTCATCGCACTCAGCATGTCCATTTGTGATGTTAGGATAAGTGTATCTGGATGATATAACCAGTCACGAGTTTTGTCGCGACTGTACGATGGATTAATATCCAAAAACAATTGATTCAAACCATTCTCGAATGAATAATAGATAGGAGTATGGACAGATACTTTGTTCAAGGAATAATCATTGGAATTATGTTGCTTGGTATTTGAATGATTTAGAAAATCATCCACTTGGAATCTTTTTGCGTGTTCGTTTACATCAGATGAATAATCAAAAGATGTTGAAAAGCGGAAGTATTGCCTTAAATTTCCAATTTTCTTCAGGGTCGGCTGTAATCGCAGATATCCATTCGCTCCCAAAGCTTTACCATCGTTTAATCCATCAATGCGCTGCAAGATTGTGAGGGTATCAATAAACTGTTCCTGCAGTATTGAAGAATTACCACTGTATGTCCTATAATTGAAGGCTGCGTCAGATTCGATATAATATTTATTTGGTTTGACATATTTGAAATGATTGCCTATCTTTAATTTTTCGCCTTTATTAAATGTATTCTGATGTGTAGTCTGTAGTGGATTACCGTATACAAACAGGTTGTTGACTTTAAGCATTTCTCCCTTATCGCGAGTGGAAGTAAAATCTGCTGTCAGGTTCTCCTGCACATTCTTGTCT
The DNA here is from genome assembly GCA_024401215.1 of Bacteroidaceae bacterium. GTDB lineage: Bacteria > Bacteroidota > Bacteroidia > Bacteroidales > Bacteroidaceae > Minthosoma. The sequence goes on along the minus strand of JAKSLL010000058.1, from coordinate 22,928 downwards.
GCCGTCTGGTAGTCTATCTCTCCAGCTACACTATGCGTTGTCAGCAACGACTGAGGAACGGCATCTGGTGTCCAGTGATCCGATCGTCCAATGTGACGGCTTTCGTTGACATTATTGGAGTTAGCATGTAATGTGTAGCGGGTGCGGTCAGTAAAACCAAGCAAGAATCCACGGCCAAGCCATCTGTCCTGCGTGCCTCCGGCAGCCTCCACATTAGCGAGATACCCCATCTGATACTCTGGCTTCAGATTTACATCCATCACAAACTTTTTTCTCTCTACCTGCGTACCCATGGCACGATTGAGATCGGTATCCTGCTCATAGACTTTGATGTCCTTAACCGTAAAGTAGGGCAAGTTCTCCATCAAGACCTTCTTGTTGCCACGCATGAAAGTGCGAGAACCGAGTTGCAGTTCCTCTACCAGTCTTCCATTGACGAATATCTGTCCGTCATCGCTCATCGTCACGCCAGGCATCTGGTGTATCAGGTCGTCCAGCATCGAGCCGTCGGGCAACTTGAATGCTGTGGCATCATAGACAATGGTATCGCCTTTGTAGTACATTTTGACTTTTGTAGCTTTGACCACCACTTCTCGCAATTCGATTTCACGCGACTTGCGAAGTGCAAGCGGCTCGTCTAGCATCACAGCCTTAGTACTTTTCTCATCAATCGATAAGGTTTGCCATCCGTCATCATAACCTTTCAGCGTAGCACGTAGCAGATACTTGCAGGTTTTCTTTTCTGGTTCAAGCATGAATTGTGCTTGCCTCACTGTACCATCATCGCGATACTTCTTAGTGATAGGAATTGAATCAATGACAATAGTGCTGTCCGAAGCCAATAGCAGAGATACTTTTGCCTCAGGGAGTGGAGTCTTTAGGAAGGCGTCTTGTACATTTCCAAAAACAACGCTCTGGGCGACCGAATTGCCACATACCATGGCCAGGAGGGTGATAATGATGAATACTTTCTTCATGTTAATCGAAAAATATGTGAAATTTGATTTGCGGGCAAAATTATAAAAACAGGTCCAAAAACACTGCATTTTCGTGCTTTCATCCTGCTTCCAATTAATTGAAAGCACTGCTTTCACAGCTTTTTCAAGAATTTTTGCTACCTTTGCAATCAAAATAGCCACCCTCCACCTTGTAAGGAAATACGTGTGGTGCAGAAAAACTGTATTATTGAAATCAATAAAATGAAACGAGTACAAACGTTTATCCTTATGATAGTCCTCGTGTCAATTGGGCTCATTCCACAAGGTTGCATCAATGGTAATAGCAACGCGCGTGCATTTATAGAAGAGGTAGAGACCCAAGTCGAGGACTACGACCAAGCACCCAACGACTCTCTAGCCCTGCAGGTAGTGACCTACATGGAGATGAACGGCACGCCTGAGGAACGCTTGCGAGCATGGCGTACGGCTGGCAAGATGTACCGCCGAATGGATAATGCTAATTACTGGGCCGAGGCGTACCGCATGGCTGTTGGTAGCATAGACACCACCCAAGTCTTCGATACGTTGCTCCTTGCTGCCACATTATCAGAATATGCCGAGGTGCTGTCTGCTACACAAAGACGCGACCAAGCACGCCAACAATCAGATCAAGCTATACGACTGACAGAGGAAATAGGTGATTCTGTGCATGCCATGTACTTCCGTGCCATGAACTATGATTTATATCTGGACTTCAGCATGGCTTGGTCGGGTCACGACTACCTCTGGTTACACGGCGAGCGACAGCTGGCAGAGGATTGTATCTTCCCTGCACTTCTCCATACTTTTGGTGACAGTTGTTATCTTGATAACCTCAACCGTTTTGCTCAATATACTTCATACAACATTGAGCATCCGCAGTCGTATAGAGCCAGACAGTTCTGGAAGGCAAAAGCAGGTGCATTCCAGATGATGGGGGAAAAAGACTCATGTCTGTATTACCTCAGGAAGTTGGCTAATGCTGATTTGCATCGTTTCGAGGGTGCTAGTAGTAGTTATTGTGAGTTGTCTTATGCTTTTTCTGCCTTTGGTCAGGAGGACTCAGCCTGCTATTACCACCAACTGCATAGTCAAACCGAAAAAGCCAGCTTCGGGATAAAGGCAGAAAAGCAGGGCCAGATGCTCGAACATGTCTATCAGTCCATGCGCACACAGATGGAACAAGTAGAGGAGGCTCACCGTCTGCGCAATATCCTCTCGCTCTCTATTCTCCTTGTCACCACCATCGTCATCGTCCTTGGACTCCGTCAACGGTCGCTTCGTCACCAGCATCAGGAACTTCTCGAGCAGAATGCAGAATATGCAGCCTTGCTCAGTTCTGTGCAGTCAAATGACACCTGGTTGGATAGCCCCATCGTGAAGCGTATCCATGAAATGTCATCACGTGATGCCCATCCTTCTGCAGAAGAATGGCAGCAGCTCCAAACGCTGGTTGAGACCCAGTTTCCCAACCTCTTCCCCAGTTTGCAAAAGGAATATACCCTGACCGAACAGGAGGCTCACGCCATTTGCCTCATGGTGTCCAAATGCACTCCCTCGCAGATGTGCGTACTCATGATCTATACCCGAGGTGGCATCAGCAACCTCCGTCGCCGTCTGTATCAGAAGATTACAGGCACAAATGGCAATGGTACAGACCTTGACAAGTTGGTGAATTCACTTTGTGAAAAGAAAGAATAGAAACTAAAATACCGTCGCGACCACTCGCTGTATCATTGCCTTACGCTCGGCAATGCTGAAATCTATCCATTTACTCATCGCTATCTTGCTGTTTACTGTTCATTATAAGCTGCCTTATCCATACAGGAGCAAGCAATATGTCATGCTCGAAAGTTGCGGTTTCAGGTGTCTCTGACAGTAGCGACCTCACACGCTTGCAGTCATCCTCTGTGATGTTTTTTTCTCCAATACTTTTGAGTGCCTGTACCAAAATTGGCATCAATTTACCTTTGAAAGCAAAGTTTCGAGGTACACCATATTTGAGTGTTACAGTGCGATCACCCAACTTCAAGTCACGTGTAGTACCCGATGTCAGGAAGCATGATTTCATTGGAACCTGGGTTGAGAATCCGAGCATGTTTTCTGCTGTCTCACCCGTAGGGAGAATCATGGCATGATCTCTTTTTGCGACCTCAGCCACAATTTCTGCTGCAGTTGGATATAGTATTCCAAACTGCGTTTTTTGCGCTTTAACATAAATTCCCTTAGATATACGAGTGATGATTCCTTCCTTCTCAAAGACTGCAAGTAACTTCGTAACGTACTCAACATTGAACTTTGGGAAAGAAGAAACCATGAATACCTCGCCGTATTTACTGCGAGCTATCTTTGTTCTCATCTTTTGAACTACCGCCTGTTCCATTTGTTTGACTTATATAAATGGTCGGTATTAAACGACTTTATTCCGACTACAGCGACAGGAGTGATTCTATAGATTGCTACTTTTATTGAGCATCAAGCTTTGACCAGTTGATGATTCTGTAACCACCTTTGTCTGGCCCGACATGAGAGATAAAGCCATTTTCTGTGAGGAAACTGAGATAACGTTTTACGGTTTTATCTGTGCATTCACACAAAGAAGAGATGACCTTTATAGAAACATAGGCATCATTGTTGATAGCATAGAATATTCCCTCAATTGTTCTATATGACATTTTCTGGGACAGTTGCTGCGCTTTCTGGGACAGTTGTTCGATTTTCTGGGACACTTCATCCTTTTTCTGGGTCACTTGTGGTATTTTCTCTATCATTTCATCAGTTTTCAGGCCCACTTGCTTTCTCCAAATAATAACTTTGAAGTCCGAGTCTTGGCGAAATGCTGGCTTATCAAGCCCATAGTTCACACATTTGCTGATGATGTCTTCCGTGCCTGTACCAGCCTTCTCGATATACCCTTTCAAGAACATAGGTTCTGCTATAAGCGGATTGTGTGGCTGGGATTTGTGAGGCTCTTCCAGTTGAGGAATAGTTAAACCGTAAGGCAATATGCCAGGGTTCCAAACTTCAAGTCTGTCTTGGAATAACATGACTTGAACACTGCCATTATCCGTATAATCACGATGTGCAACGGCATTACATATTGCCTCATGTACCGCATCGATAGGAAGCTCAGGACGAGATGGCGCAGCCGCAGTATTGGCTTGATTGTGTGTGCCAACCCATGTGTCAACACGGCTCATTACAAAGTTTGTTGCCTGATCTACGAGCTGGAATACATCGCCCTTGAATATCTGGTATGATGGTACTGGTTTCTCGACTCTTGTACCATAAAACTGCATACATTTCACTTCGCTTGTGATGCTGAAACGCTGAGGTTTCTTACCAAAAAGCATCAGTGCAGCATAGGTGACTCTGTTGCTATCATCTATGAGATTGAGGTGTTTCAGGACAGTTTCTGTTGGCAATCCTGTAGGCAAAACAAAGTTGCGATGCTTTCTTGCAACGGCAACAAACCCCTCTGCACAGGCATCAAAAGCCCTGCCAGAAGATTTGTAGAACTTCGTGAAGCCATTTTCCCTAAGCAGGATAATGTTGTAACCACGTTTCATTGCTTCTCGCAGCACATCTTTCTCCTTGGGCGAGATTGCTGCACTTACGAGCACGCCTCCCCGTTCGCCACACGCCAGCCATTCCTCTCGCAGCCGTGAATTCTCCTCATCCGTATAGCGTCTATGCACTATGACCGCCATCTTGTCGGGAATGTCCAGCAAGAAGCGATTACCCACAACCTGACACCGCTCACCAGCTACTTCCATGCCTGTCAACACGGTGAAGAGTTCTGGATTCTGTCGCTTCATCATCAGTCGGCGGGGATTGTCTTCAAGGTAGTGTTTCCAGTTGTCTAACTGTCCTTCGTGCATGAGTATCTTGTCGCAATAGCCTTCCTCAAACAACCCAGGTCTTGGTGGTTCATTCATTCCGAACAACTTCCAATAGGCATTATTGCATCCCGACTTGAAGCCTGCTCAACCCTTCCGCTCAACCAACGGCAGTTCAATAAGGAATGTTGTAGGCCAGCCATTGGCGTTGGCATGCAGCAGATTGACCGAACCTCCTGACAGACGCATAATCTGCCGACACAAAGCCAATCCTATGCCTGAGCCCGTCTTCTTGGTCGAGAAGAAGGGAATGAAGATGTCTTCACGCACATCTGCAGGTATTGGCGAACCATTGTTTGAGATTGCAACACGGAATGGAGTGCCCTGATACTGATAAGCAAAAATCTGTATCACACGTTCATTGCAATGAGTCACATCCTTGAAACTCTCAACGGCATTCTTCACGATATTTATCACCACCTGACGGAACAGATTCTTATCAGCATACACCATATCATCGTCAAGGTCGTATTTCACATGAAGAGAGATGCCAGGAGGCACTGAATTCAAATTTTTCACCCCGTCGATGAGTTCACGCAACGAGAAGTATTCCGGACTTGGCTGCTGAAGCGATGTGAACTTGCGATAGCTGTCAACAAAGTCCATCAGCCCTATAGACGTGTCGTGTATCGCCTTAATGCCATCATAGATGGGCGACTCCTTCACATCTTTACGACGCATGAAAACGTCGCTGAGCGATGTGATAGGAGCTATGCCGTTCATTATCTCATGCGTAAGGATGCGCGTAAGCTTCTCCCACGACTGCACCTCCACGTCCTGCCGCTCGTCACCAATCTTCTTGACAAGGCTGTTAAGCGTGTCTATCAACGCTTTGTCGCCAAACCACACATTCTTGTTGGAAATACGGAAAGTATAGTCACGGTTATCTATTGCGTCAATCATCATGCGGCATGCCTTGCGCAACTGCATCTGCCTGCGGAAATATAACACCGCAATGACGACCAGCAATACTATCAACAGAATTATAATATAAGTCATAGTACAAAGAATTAAGAATTAAGAATTAAGAATTAAGAGTTAAGAATTAAGAGTTAAGAATTCAAGTTCTCAAATTGCTTACTTGTAGGGAATTTAAAGACAATACCAACAAAAAGTAACTTCTTTAACTTCTTTAACTTCCCTAATTTTTTAACTTCTTTAACTTCCATAATTTTTTAACTTCTTTAACTTCCATATCAAGTGAAGCTTCGTGTGACAATCCTATCGCCCCTTTCACTACCCTATCACTCCTCTTTCACAACCCTTCACTCCCCTTCACTCCTTCCCTTCATTTCTTCTTCATCTTGTTATATAGCGTCTGACGACTCACACCAAGCAACTCTGCAGCCTGACTGAGATTGCCGTGACACTTATCAATAGCCTTCTTTATATGCTCTTCCGTTATCTCATCCAGGGTGAGTATCTTGTTCTGCTTCTCGACAGCCATCTTCAAGGCTATTATCAGCTTGTCGTTATCCCATGGCTTAACCACGAAATCTGACGCACCAAGCTTCAATCCTCTTACTGCGAGGTCTATCTCACCGTATGCCGTAAACAGCACCACGGGAACCTCTGGATGGGCTTTCTTGATGGACTGCAACCAGAACAGCCCTTCGCTGCCTGTATTCACTCCTATCTGAAAGTTCATGTCGAGAAGCACAACGTCCACCTCCTCCTGCATGAGTGTCACTAACGCCTTGTCTGGACTGTTGAGAGTGAGCACTTTGTCGAAATCCTCACTCAACACATATTTCAACGATACGAGAATGCTCTCATTATCATCTATCACTAATACTGTTCCCATTATTACAATTTTTTTATATGTTTAAGCCGGCGTTCCAAACAGCAGCAGAAATACATGGCTGTCATTTACCAGAGATAATGCATAAGCGCTGACACCAACTTGATATTGCAAATTTAGCAATTTATACGGTATTGTTAGACCTTTATTGTGATGAAAACAAATATCCACTAACTTTTGTCAAATATTTTTACACAAAAAGCAAGAATTATTAGTTATCATTTTATTAACTATTAACAATAATTTTGTTAATTTACAATGAATTGTTAATCGTAAAATCTTGTAAAAACATCATAAAATGCACATATTTCACAATATACAATAGAAAGGACAAGCTGCATATTCACAAATGCCATCCAGAGTATTTCTATGCACTTTTCGCTTTCGAAGCACAATTTGAAGCGAAAGAACGGAGTCTTGATGGCACCAATTTCATAGGTTATGGACGTTCACATTCAGACTGCATTTATTTCCTATTTTATGCACTCAAAACGAGGCGAGGCAAGCTACAGATGCTTTAGCCCGTAAAGCATAGATGCTTTGCCTCGTCAAGCATACACACTCGAAAAGGCATAGTATGCGATAGTTGTTTCGCATGGATTCAAGACTCAAGAGTTAAGAGAAAAGTAAGAGTTAAGAGTTATGAATTAAGAGTTAAGAGTTAAGAATTAAGAATTAAGAGTTAAGAATTATGAATTAAGAGTTATGAATTAAGAATTAAGATTTTGCTAATAAAGGCAACTCTTAAGTTTGGAATTTTCAGGAACCACCTCATTGCTAAATCTCAATTCCTAACTCTTAAATATAAAGCAAGAATTGAGCCTCATAAAGAACAATCCTTCAAAACCGATGCTTATTCGATTTTGAAGGATTGGGGATGCTGTGCTCAACTAACACAAAGGGGGAGTAGGAAGTGCGTCTTTACATATACATATATATAAATGTATGGGGCGAAACTATTTTGAACCGAATGTTTCGAATGTGCCATCGTCAAAGAAAATACGCACCTCAACAATCTTACGCTGAGGTTTCTGCTGCTGCTTCAATGTCTCTGTCACAATATCCTGAACACTCACAGCTGGCGTTGTCAATGCTACGACTGGCGCCCCCGCCTGAGGGTGCTTATCACGCACAGTATTCGCTCCATATAAGTCCCTTTCATTTACTGACACTTTGGCAGATGTGCGAGCTTGCTGAGAAGGGTAGCCAAACAGATCCAAACCTGCCTCAGCAGACAAAGCACCATCTTCAGAACCTGTATCTACCACTTCATCAGCAGATGCGCTGCCAGCATTTTCTGAATACATCGGACCCTCGTCTGAAAAAAGCCACATAGGATTGATGTCAGGAAACGCAATCGAGATACATCGAAGTATGTTAAGAGTAGGCTCAGTCCTTCCAGATCGTATATGCGAAAGGGTACCTGGCGATATAGCAATCTTACTACAAAATTGAGAGTTGTTAAGATGCTTATCAGCAATTATCGCCTCTATCTTTTCTTTATCACTCATCTTTAATATTTTTTACAAAGGTAAGGACTTTTTTCAATTTAGCAAAATAAATGACTTTCTTTTTGTATTGTTAAAGTTTAATTATAGAAAACCAAACATATACATAAGTATAGATTTGCAACTATACATTTTGAAAGATTGACAATGTTAAAAGTGTGCACGATTTTATGTCATAAACTAAAACTACGCCTTTTGGGGCTATATCTATGGTATAATATAGGTTATAATTGCGGGGTACATGCTATTTTACACATCTCTGCCCCTCACGTCGCTTTCATTGCATAAAAACGGAACAATGTATAACCTATTGGTTTAATAAAAGTGTATAATTGCTTGGTTTTCAATATACTTATAGTTGTGTGTGTTATATTGCATATTTTTGCTTTTACTTTTCTAACATCTATTTTTGTAAAGTTAAATCGGTTTGTTTGATATTGTAAACTGTAGGTTTGTAAAAGCATCAGTATCGTACACATCTGCATTCCTGTTTACGCTTGTACTGCTTTTGTTGTGTAAATATTTATGTTTATAAATCTCAATATTTGTATTTGTAAAGGTGTATTTTAGTAAAATAGCGTGTTTTAAGCCTGAATTTGCGAGAGTCGCACAGATGTAAAAAAGCCAATCTCATGAAGTAAAAGTTGCAATTCTCACACGCTCATTTATCTTGCTAAATCATTGATTGTCTATCTGAAGAGTCCTTAATTTTTGTTCGGCATTTTTGAACTAAAAAAATCAAACAGTAAGTTCACAAGCCCTAAAAGTACCCTATGCCACCCTCAAAACCTGCAAAAAACCAGGTTTATTAGCCTGCATATTTGAAACAAAAATCCAAGAATCTATTTTTAACGCTATTTTTTCATACAAAAATATTAGCCACACAAAGTCAGTCCCCTACGCTTCTGCAACGAATTGCAGCAAATAATGCATGGTTCACAGTCGAGAAACAGCAACTGACAAAATGACAACGACAGCTTCAACAACCGCCACAATTCTACTATTGCAGACAGCAAATGACAATGACACAAAACAAGATAAAAACAAGGAGAAGGAGTCACACGAAGGCATCCACCCTTAGTGTCATATAATCATCAATGAAGGATAAAATAAAGAAGCTCATGCATCACATCCTCGTCTGTCATATTGCCCATCTCTATACCTTTCAGTTTGGCATCCGTCTCACGAAGCTTCCCTATTATCTGCATCGTCTTTATTGCATTGTAGTTTCTCATCGCAGTATTGAAATCGCGCAACTGCCAAGGTTGACGGAGTTCAAGATGCTGCATCATACCTTGCTCACTTTTATCAGGCGAATAGAACGCCTGCATCACCTGGGCAAAAAAGTTGAACAGCATAGCAACAACAGCTATTGGTGAGTTCGTCTTAGGATTCTGCTCTAGATGGAACAGTATCTTGTTAGCTTTCACCACATCCTTTGCGACAACAGCATTACGCAGCTCCCACATGTTGAACTCCTTGGAAATTCCTATATGCTCTTCAACAAGGTCGGCATTTATGCAGCCCTGCCCTTCAGGCACAGCAAGAGTCAGCTTGTCAAGTTCGCTTGCTATTCTGTTGAGGTCCGAACCGACACTCTCTGCGATGACAAGCGCAGCAGGAGGGTCAATCGTCAGTCCCTTCCTTTTTAAATAGTCAGATATAAACTGAGGCAGCATTCCCTCCTTCAGCCTTGGACTTTCAAACACCATGCCCACCCTCTCTATTGCAGCGAGCACCTTCTTGCGTCGATCCACCGATCCGTTCTTGTAGCAGATGACAAGAATGGTCGAAGGCTGAGGTTTTTGAGCATACAAAGCGAGGTCTTCAAAATTTAACAAATTCTGCGCCTCTTTAACAATTACAACTTGATGCTCAGCCATCATCGGATAGCGCCTTGCGGAATTCACAATATCACCCACATTTGTGTCATGCGTACAATAAATAACCTGCAAATTGAAATCCTGCTCGTCCTTTGTCAAGACGTTATCAGCGATATAGTCAGAAATGCGGTCAATATAGTACGACTCCTCCCCCATCAGCAAATAGATAGGGAGATACTCCTTCTTGCGAATGGATTCGACAACTTCTCGATGAGTGATATTTGTTTTTGCCATTTTTTATTTATATCTTTGCGCAAAGGTAACGAAATATTTTTAAATGGAGCAACTTAATCTTCCTCCTTGTGAGGTAAAAATAAAGAAAGAGGGTGACATGGTGAAGATTCTTGATGTTCTCCGCCGCAAATTTGTTGCGCTCACTCCCGAGGAATGGGTGAGGCAGCATTTCGTGCATTTCATGCTTGACAAGAAAGGCTACTCCCCCAACCTCATGAACAACGAAGTGGCGCTATCCCTCAACGGCACAAACCGCAGATGCGACACTGTGGTGTATGACGCATCAGGCAAACCAAAGATGATTGTAGAATACAAGGCGCCTCATATCGAAATAACCCAGAAAGTGTTCAACCAAATCACACGCTACAATATGGTGCTCGAAGTGGAGTACCTCGTCGTGAGCAACGGCATGAAGCACTACTGCTGCAAAGTTGACATCCAGGAAGGCACATTCGGATTCCTCAACGACATACCTTCATACGAAGAACTATGCGCAAACTAAGAGAAGCAAACACTATCTCAAAAAGCGAAACAGGCATCGAAAATGCAGCCAGCATAAGTAATGGTATAATTTTTACCATTACCCAATATAAAAGTCCCGGTATTATTTGTCTATTCGAATCAAACACATTATCTTTGCAACGGATTTGGAAATGAGCGATATTCTTTCGCTTCACGAAAGGGAATTGGGTGAAAAACCCAGACTGTTCCTGCAGCTGTAATCCATTTTTCAAGAATCAGCAACATGTCACTGTCAGAAGACGGGAAGACGCTGTTTCGATGGAGAGTCAGAAGACCTGCCAAAGTCCGCACTTGCCGAAGAGCCATCCCAGGAGAATGGGGCTCTGAAGCACAAACTTTATAATCATAGACAACATTGAAAAAGATGCTTACGCTCATCCTTGCGATGGGCTGTGGCGTTGTATCTGCGCAAGAACTGCACGACTCCATTCCGGAAATCGTCGTTACAGGCACAGGCACAGAACATCTGCTGAAAAATGCTCCTGTACAGACAGAAGTCATCTCTCGCCGAATGCTCGACAACTACGCCGGCAAATCCGTCGAAGAGATACTCGGAGGACTCACCGCATCATTCGCCTTCAACGAGGGTGACATGGGAAGCCAGATGCAGCTCAACGGATTAGGCAACAGCTACATCCTTATTCTCATCAACGGCAAGAGACTGCATGGCGACAACGGCGGCGAGAACGACCTCGGACTTATCGACCCTCACAATATCGAACGCATCGAGATTGTCAAAGGCGCACAGTCTGCCCTGTATGGAAGCGACGCAATAGCCGGTGTGGTGAATATCATCACAAAGAAGCATGACAAGGACGGACTCATGGTGGAGAACTCCACCCGTGTGGGAAGCTACAGCGATGTGAGACAGCACAACGGACTCGCCCTGTCATGGGGGAAATGGGAGAGCTACACTAACTTCCAGCTCCAGCACACCGACGGATGGCAGAACACAGCAGAAGAATATACAGAGGCAAAGGTCGTGACAGACAGCCGCAATAAGACGGTGAACAGATACACCAACTGGCAAATCAGCGAGCGACTGACCTTCACACCGACAAAGGACCTCACTCTGTATGCTGAAGGATGGTATTACAACAAAATCATCAACCGTCCGCAAAACGGCAATCATCCAAGCTGCGATGTCTATACCTACGATTTGATGTACAACAACGCCAGTGCTGCTACAGGAGGAAAGTGGATGATGAAAAACAAAGACTTCCTCTCTCTCGACATCGACTGGAACAAGCACGCGTACTTCTATAAATATACAGCGCGCACGTACGAGGATGCATACATCGACGGCGTTCTCGAACACGGAGTCCCAATGTATAAAGGACAAAAGCGACTGCAGGCAGACCAGCACAGAACGATGGCTCAGCTCAAGGGCGTCTTCCACCTGCCTTGCAGCAATGTGCTGAATGTGGGCACAGAATTTCGCTACGACTACCTCGAAGCGCCAATGCGCACCAAAGGCGGTGAGGCAAGCGACTGGACTGCCGCCCTGTATGCACAGGACGAGTTCAACATGCTTGAATGGTTCAACATCACAGCAGGTGTCAGGCTCATAGAGAATGAGGCTTTCGGCTTTCACCTCACACCAAAAGTCAGCACGATGTTCTCTGCTGGCGACTTCCGACTCCGACTCGGATGGAGCGAAGGTTTCAAGACCCCTACTCCAAAGGAGCTGAACTACCAATACCTGAGGCACATGGGAAGCAGCACATTCTTCTATATGGGCAATCCTGACTTGAAACCTCAGACAAGCAGCTACTGGTCGGCAGGTCTGGAATACCGCAACAGCCGACTCAGCGTCTCCGTCACAGGCTATCTCAACGAGCTCGACAATATGATTGCGCTGGTGAACATCCCCGTAAGCGAGATACCTGTCGGCTCTTCAGAATTCATGGGAGACGGAAGCATGGGAGTCGTGCCAAGGATGTACAAGAACACAGAAAACGCCAAGACATCAGGCATAGATGTGAATGTGAATTTCAACATCACAAAAGACCTCGCATGCGGCGGCAACTACAGCTACCTCGACACCGATGCAAATGTGTACAATGACTCGCGCAACAAGCATGAGAAGGTGACTATCGATGGCATGGCTCATAACAAATGGAACGCCTACGTCACATGGAACCACCGCTTCGCCCCATCCTACCGACTCGGAGCAGGCGTCTATGCGAGAGGCAGCAGCAAGCGATACTACCAGAATGACGGCGACGGAAAGAAGTTCCAGATATGGAGACTCTCAACGACTCACGACTTAGGACCGCAGAACAAAAAGGCGACATACAAAGTTGAGCTCGGCGTTGACAACATCTTCAACTATGTAGATAAGACCATGCACCCGTATCATCTCGGCACCACAACAGCTGGCACTACAGTTTACGGAACATTCACCGTGAGATTCAACCAAGGAAAGAAAATAAAAAATTACACTAACAATAAAAAAACTACTAATTATGAAGAAGATTAAAACCCTCCTCGTTGCAACAATCGCACTCGCAGCAGGAGCAATGTCACTCACTTCATGTGACAAAGATGATGACAAGGCAGAAAACATCGTGTCAGAGTACAAGTTCAATGACGACCTCGTAGCAAAGACTAAGTCTGTTTCCCACAACGACGAAGCTGTGCTCCTCGTTGCTTTCGGTTCAACATGGAACAACGCTTTCCAGGCTTTCGACGCTACAAAGGCTGCTTACGAGAAGGCTTTCCCAAATGCCGACGTTTATGTATGCTTCTCTTCTGACATCTGTATCAACCGCGCAAGCATCGGTGAGAACACAGACGAGAATGGCAATATCGTGAAGCGCGACTACTACGAGCCACGCTACCTCCTCCACGCTATCGGCGCTGCTAAATACAGCAAGATTTATGTTCAGTCTCTTCAGGTTATCCCTGGTGAGGAGTTCGCTGCTGTTGTTGCTTCTGTAAAGAAGTTCGCTAACAATGGTTATGTAGCAAGCGCACACCTCGATGACAAGTATCTTGAGAATGTTGAGATCCGTCTCGGTATGCCACTTCTCAACGACCCTGACACAGACGTTAAGACTGTAGCAGCTGAGCTCAACAAGCTCTACTCTGCTGAGGCTGCTAAGGGTGCTGTTGCTTTCATGGGCCACGGCAATCCTGACACTTACGACACATTCAAGGCTAACATCCGCTACACTCAGCTCGAGGAAGCTCTCCAGACTTACAGCAAGAACTACTATGTAGGTACTGTTGACATGCCAGACAACTACAAGCAGGATGTTTACGCTCGCATGAAACAGAATGGTATCACTTCAGGCGCGCTCTCTCTCCACGCTCTCATGTCAATCGCTGGTGACCACGCTCACAACGACATGGCAGGAGAAGGTGACGAGTACTGGGATGAGGAAGAGGAAGAGTCAGAGGACAACAGCTGGCTTGAGTACTTCGGTCATAAGACATACAAGGTTTCTGTTCCTACTACAAAGGCAGGTGAGCCTGCAGGTCTTCTCGAACTCCCAGGCATCCTCAATGTATGGATCAACCACACAAAGAATGCAGAGGTTCTCGAGGACGCTTTCCACTCAATGTATCCAGAAAGCGAAGAGGAGGAAGAGAAATAATCAGAAGAATAATCTGCGACAGATAATACAATCTCAGTTATTAATATCGTTTTAAAGTTGAAATAGGGCTACCGGAAGCGTTCGGCATAGCCCTATTTTTCTTATCTTTGCATTATGAAGAGATTTTTACTATATATAAGCGCCGCTATGCTCCTTCTTGCTTGCAACAATAACAAGCAAGACACGACTGACGTATCGGCAGATGCCATGTTCATGCAGCATGACTCGCTTTTCGCCAATGCCAGCAATTTCTCTGACACGATAGAGATAAAATATGCCAAAGGTCTCAAAGTGAATTACGAGAAAGATGGCATACATGTGCATATCAGCAACCCCGACCCTTCCGCCAAACACTCCAAGGCGGAGGAGATTGTCATAACAAAGCCTTCATCACGATTCATCTGCACTACAGCCCTGCAGCTTGGCAACTTCGAGACACTCGGACTCGAAGAGAAGATTGTGGGAATGAACTCACTCAAAAACATCTTCGACACAAAGATTTTGAAGCAGATGGAGAACGGCAAGACAATAAAAATTGGCAAGGAGGGCAATTTCGACCTCGAAACCGTGATCGGCGCACAGCCCGACTACATCTTCGTGTCTGCCAGCAAGCACGGAGGTTTTGAGGCTCTCAAAGATTGCGGCATACCTCTCATCTCACACCACGGCTACAAGGAGACAGACCCTCTCGGTCAGGCGGAATGGATAAAGCTCATCGGACTCCTCACTGGCGAGACACGAAGAGCCAATGCTGTGTTTGCCGATATCGAGTCAAAATACCTCAAACTCCAGAAGGAGGTTGCCGAGCATTACCTCAACAAAGAAAATACCAGCATCCAGCTTCCTACCGTCATCTCAGGTCGTCAGATGCGCGACGGCTGGTATATCGTTGGCGGCAAGAGCTACATGGCACAAATCTTCAAGGATGCAGGAGCCGACTACATCATGAAAGACAACGAAGACAGCGGCGGCACGACTCTCGACTTTGAGGCTGTATATGCACGCGGCGCAAAAGCCGAATTCTGGCAGACTGACGGTTCGTTCGACGGGGATTTCACTCTCACAAATCTGGCAGAAGAAGACGAGCGCTACACTTCGATGAACGCTTTCAAAAACAAGAAAGTCATCTTCTGCAATCTTGCAAAAACGCCATACCGTGAACTCTCGCCCGTTGAGCCACACATCGTTCTCGCTGATTTCGTGAAGGCTTTCCACCCAGAAATTCTGCCTAACTACCAACCTAAATATTACAAGACAATACAATGATTATGTGGTAGTTGCAAAGCACTTCACAACTCATACAGGCTGCATGGAGTTTCTATGAACAGCATACAAAAGCGCCGGTTAGAAAAACAAAATATCATGTTTTCTAACCGGCGCTTATTTTTACGTATCACGGCCTTTGTTTCAATCTGAAACCCTCTTCGCTTCAAATCCAATACTTTCCACAGCCTCTATCACAGCAGCATCATCAAGGCTGTCTCCCCTGACAACCGCCATACCAGATTGAAGGTCAACGCTTACCTCCTCCACAGCCTCGAGGCTATTTATAACCTTCTCTACATTTGTGCGACAATGATTGCAGTTCATGCCGTCAACTTTATACTGACGTGTCTCACAATGAGCATCGCCAGTCTCCACCTCCTCTTTTTCCCCGCACTCGCAATGATGGTCTCCACAATGACCTCCACACTCGCAATGATGGTCTTCGCCATGAGACTCACCGCAATGACAATCGTCATGCCCACTTCCACAATGGCAATGGCTGTCAGAAGAATGTGAGTGACCACAGCTGCATGTCTGTTTATGCTGGAGCTTCATCCTCAAGATATTCAGAAGCAGAAGGATAAGCACGCCAGTGCATGTCCAAGCAAACCACCCTGTCTCCTCATGACAGCACGCATCAGTACTGATAAGATTTGCTGTGAACCAGTCACGAGGCAGCAGATAGTCGATGCCGACACCCGAAACGACAGCCCCAAGAGTGATGGCAGTGAGGTATTTGACAAGCGTCTTGCGACCAAGCACTTTGTTGATGACAAGTATCGATGCCATATTGCAGGCGGGCCCAGCCATGAGAAGCACAAGAGCCGCACCCGGAGTCAGACCTTTCATCATCAGCGCCACCGCAATAGGTATGCTGCCCGTGGCGCACAGATACATAGGAATGCTGATACACAGCACAAGGAGCATGCTCATGAGGGTGTTGTCCTTGAAGAGAGAGAAGAAAGAGTCGGGCACAAAAGCTGTGATGAGACCTGCTATGAGCAGACCGATGATGAGCCACTTGCCGATGTCCTCCATCATCTCGATAAAGCCAAACTTGAAAGCCTCAACACACTTGTCCTTGAACGTAGCATGCGAATGTTCATGTCTGGATTTAGCTGCTGTTTTCACCGCAGAAGCCTTACCGTCATCCTTGCCATCGCCAACAAACACGCCTCCAAGGATGGCAGTGAAAAGCGCCACTACCGGACGGACAATGGCGAAGGGCAGACCCATCAGCGAGTAGGTGGCAAAGATGCTGTCAACACCCGTCTGCGGAGTGGCGATGAGGAACGACACAACAGCTCCGTCGCTGGCGCCCTCCCTCTTGAGAGACATCGCCGTTGGTATCACGCCGCACGAACACAGCGGGAGAGGGACACCAAAGATTGCCGCATTGACAACAGAGCGCACAGTGCCTCCATTAAGATATTTTGAGTACCAGCCATCAGGAATGAAAGCATGCATTATTCCTGCAATGAGAAAGCCTAAAAGAAGATAAGGCGACATCTCGTTTGTGATGTCGATTACCGCATCAAGAAGATTGTTGACATATTCCATATTTCTGTTTTTTTAATTCCGGTGCAAAGTTACACGTTATGTTTTACAACCGAGTTGCAAAATACGCACAAGGCACAAAATATTTCGACCTACGATTAAACTTTAGGGAGTATTTTTTTCACTATTACATAATATTTGAATACCTTTGTGGCACGTTAATCACCAATAACCTACCAATGAAAAAAATCTTCTTAATCGCTATCTCTGCCCTACTCTCTATCAATCATTCTTTTGCAGAGACAGACAACCACGAAGGCCTGCTGACATGGGAGGATTTCGTGGAGAGAGTGTTTGATGACAACGATGACAGCAGCATCGACGAAGAGCAGCTTTTCAGACTGCAAGAGCTGTACTCTCACCCTGCCAACATCAATACCATAACAAAGGACGAACTTCTGGCACTTCCCTTCATCAACGAAGAACAGGCGGACGCCATCATTCTCTACCGCGAAAGAAACGGCGAGATGATGACGCTCGGCGAACTGATGTTCATCGACAACCTCAACAGCGAACAACGCAGCATGCTCAAACTCTTTGTCATCGCCCTGCCTACCTCAAGCCGACAAGCGTCTCCACGCCTTTCCGACATGCTGAACAGAAGCAAGCAAGAGATAGCATGGCGCAGCGACATTCCCTTCTACCGACGTGCAGCATACGGCGACTACACAGAAAGTGAACTTGAGAAGTCGCCCAACAAAGTGTACAGAGGCGACGCATACCATCATTCCTTAAAATACCAGCTGTCGAGCATGAATCATGTATTTGCCGGCATTCAGATGGAGAAAGATGCAGGCGAGAGAGGCGTTGACTATCTGTCAGCACATATCATGCTGAAAGACATGGGCATACTAAAAAGAGCCGTCATAGGCGACTACAAGATAAAGTTCGGCAAGGGACTCGCTGTCAATTCCGCCATGAAAATGGGAAAGATGATGATGATAAACTCCAACGACAGGATCGACAACGGCATAAGCCGCCATTCGTCGATGAGCGAGGCAAACTACTTCACAGGAGCAGCAACAACAATGAAACGGCGAGAATGGGAGTTCACCGCTTTCGCCTCTTACAGGAAAAATGACGGGACACTTTGGAATGACTCGTCGGGCGTTAAGACCCTCATCACCGACGGCTACCACCGCACACAAGCCGAACATGGGAAAAAGGGAAACATCACAACAACCGACATAGGAGGAAATATTCACTGGGGAAACAGCGTGCTGCAGCTATCTGCCTCAGCCGTCGCCACTCATTTCAACCTTCCTCTCAAACCGCAGCACGACAGCGACGCTACGATGTATAAGCTTTACAATGCGGAGGGCACCGATTTCTTTGTCGGCAGCCTGTCGTATTCATACAGACATAAGAGTCTGCAAATCAGCGGAGAGACAGCGATGAGCAGCACAGACAAGCAGAATGGCGCAGCGACACTCAACACCCTGCGATGGAGGATGAACGGCAGCAACTCACTTACTCTGCTTGCCCGCTACTATGGAGCAAAGTTCGTAAGCATAAACGGAAGGGCTTTCGGAGAAAACTCGTCCGTACAGAACGAAGAAGGCTTTTTTGCAGGATGGACATCCACAGCCATCAAGAACATCAAACTCGACATGTATGCCGACATCATGTATTTCCCGTGGATGAAATATCAGGTGTCGAACAGTTCGTACGGCTACGAAGGAGTGACACAGATGCTGTATTCCTCCAGCACCAGATGGAGCATGATGGTGAGATACAAGATCAAGGCTAAGCAGAAGGATTTCACTTATGACAGCAACAATGGATTTAAGACTCTGCAGTACAGAACAAGCCATAACATGAAAATGCAGATTCACTACCAGCTGACAAACGCCCTCTCACTAAAGACCGCCATCAACGCCTCTGCTCTCTCTTTCGGCACCAACAACGACGAGTACGGCTTCTCTGTGAGCGAGAACGTAAGGTATCAAAGCACAAAAAATAAGATGCATGCCGATTTGGGGTTCTGCTATTTCAATACCGACAGCTATGACAGCCGCGTCTATAGCTACGAACCCAACCTCCTCTACTCTTTCGGCTACACATCTTATTATTATAAGGGCATCAGAGCAACACTACTCGCCAGCATCCCTCTCCGCAAAGACCGCCTATGGATAAACACGAAAGTTGCATCAACAAAGTACTTCAACAGAGACCATATAGGTACTGCACAGGAGATGATTGACAGCAGCCACAAAGAAGACCTGCTCATTCAACTGCGATGGATATTCTAAACGGCAGTATTCTTGGAGAAAAAAATCATGCTGACGGGTGTTCTTTGACAATCAAGATCTTAATTCTTAATCATTTATCCATAATTCAACTTTCGCTTTGGGGAGTTAATAAGGAGTCATCGCTTCGCTCAAAGTTAAAGGGACGCTTGCCATATACAGACATTCGTCCCTATATACAGACATTCGTCCCTTTAACTTCTCTTTAACTACCCTTTAACTACTCTTTAACTACCCTTTAACTACAGTATTCTTAACTTATCAAGTACAGCTTATTCCTGCGTATGTAATCAGCAACTTTGCTGTCTATCCACTCATCAAGAGGAGCGCCATTTTGTATGGACTGGCGTATCTCTGTCGATGAAATGTCATACAGAGGTGTATCAACAACCCTTACAGACGGAGGAAGACAGGACTCGTCAATGTCACACCCTGGGCGACGATAGACGAGAATTGAATATCTGCTGACAATCTCTTCATGATGATACCATTTAGAGAAATCCGCCCAGTTGTCGGCACCAATAACCAACACAAACTCATCATCAGGATTGGCAGTCTGAAGAGCGGCGAGAGTGTTGACCATATACGACGGAACAGGCAGGCTTCTTTCGAAGTCCGACACACGCAAACCTTCAACACCCGACACCGCAAGCTCTGCCATGGCGAGTCGATGCTCATAGGCGGCAATGTCGGCAGCAGCATTCTGCTTCAACGGATTGAGCGGCGAGACAAGCAGCCAGAGCTCGTCAACAAGAGCCTGCTGCAGTATTGATGCAGCAAGGCGAGTATGACCTATGTGTACAGGATTGAAAGATCCACCATAAATTCCTATCTTCATAAAATAACACGTATTTATTAAATTCTCCAACTGCGCATTACTTATGCAAAAGTAATGAATAATTATGACTCTGTTTGTCCGTACTGTCTTTTTTATGCCATAATACATGAATTATTACATACTTATATTTTAAATGTTAATTTATTTCATTAACTTTGCAATGCTAAATGCCATTCAACCGGCATGCAGCAGACAAGATCATGCCGCATACTTAGCAAACAGAAAATAAAACAAAACGCTAAATGGCATCAACCGCGGGGGCATAAAAACGGCACACCCGCACATCATGACAATACATAAAATATGGAAAAAATTATACTTACTGGCGACCGCCCAACAGGCAAGCTCCACATCGGACACTATGTCGGTTCGCTGCGCCGCCGTGTTGAACTGCAGAATTCTGGAGAGTTTGATAAGATTTTTATTATGATTGCCGACGCTCAGGCACTTACCGACAATGCCGACAACCCTGAAAAAATCAGACAGAACGTCATCGAGGTTGCTCTCGACTATCTGAGCGCAGGACTTGACCCAGAGAAGACAAACATCTTCATACAGAGCGCTGTGCCTGAACTCACAGAACTTTCGTTCTATTACATGAACCTCGTCAGCGTGCAAAGACTACAGCGCAACCCAACAGTGAAGACAGAACTCGAGATGCGCAAGTTTGAGGGAGGCACACCTACTGGATTCTTCTGCTACCCTATCTCACAGGCTGCCGACATCACTCTCTTCAAAGCTACGACTGTGCCTGTAGGCGAGGACCAGAAGCCTATGCTCGAACAGACAAATGAGATTGTGAGACGATTCAACAATATCTATGGAGAGACTCTCGTAGAGCCAAAGATTCTCCTGCCTGACAATGCTGCATGCCTCCGACTCCCAGGAACAGACGGAAAGGCTAAGATGTCAAAGTCGCTCGGCAACTGCATCTACCTCTCTGACACCCCTAAGGAACTGAAAAAGAAGGTGAACTCTATGTTTACTGACCCGCTTCACCTCAATATCGAAGACCCAGGTCACCTTCAGGGCACATACACCGACGCTGAAGGCAATGAACAGCACTATCAGAATACGGTATTCACATATCTCGACGCTTTCTGCCTGGACAGCGACTTCGAGAAGTTCCTGCCAGACTACAAGAATCTCGACGAGATGAAGGCGCATTACTGCAAGGGCGGACTCGGCGACGGCACATGCAAGAAGTTCCTGCTCAATGTGCTCAACGACCGACTCGAACCTATACGCCAGCGCAGAAAGGAATACGAGAAGGACATTCCTGGCGTGTATGAAATCCTGAAACGCGGTACAGAGGCTGCACGAAAAGTTGGAGCACAGACGCTTGCCGAAGTGCGCCACGCTATGCGCATCGACTACTTCGACGACAAGGAACTCATAGCAGAACAGGCTAAGCGATTCGCTGCACAAAACTGATTGAACAAAGGCTCTCAGCAAGCAGGTCTGCCGATTATTCACACATCGCCACCTGCCCTGATTACGGCTGCAACAAAACAATAACTCCACATTTATTCTTATGAAATACTATTTTTACCTTGATTCAAACAATGTACAACAGGGACCTTTTCCTGCTGAGACACTTACAGCAAAAGGAGTAAACCTAAACACTCTTGTATGGACAGAAGGAATGGCAGAATGGGCTCCTGCAAGCTCCCTGCCTGAGTTGAGCATGATCATGCAAGGCAATGCCGCACCAGCAATGCCAAACTCTGCGCCACAAAGGGATTATAGTAATTCAAACTATCAGAAAGACGAGCGTACTACTGTTCAGCCACAGCAGCCTGCATATCAAGCACCGCAGCAGCCTGCTTACCAAGCACCGCAGCAACCTGCGTACCAAGCACCACAGCAGCCTGCGTATCAAGCACCGCAGCAGCCTGCGTACCAAGCACCACAGCAGCCTGCGTACCAAGCACCGCAGCAGCCTGCATACCAAGCACCGCAGCAACCTGCAGGAGCATATCCAGGCATGCAGCAGCCTACTGTAAACATCTCTGTGGGACAAACTCCACAGCAGGCTCCTTTCCCAAAGCCAAACAATGGTCTTGTTTTAGGAATACTCTGCTTGCTCTTTTGTTGTCTGCCTTTCGGCATCTTCTCTGTTGTCAAAGCCTCTCAGGTTGACAAACTGTATGCCTCTGGCGATTACTATGGCGCAAAAGAGGCTGCAAGCACAGCAAAGAAACTGGCTATCTGGGGTGCCGTTGCTGGATTTGTATTTTATGTAGTGTACATAATCGCTATGGTCAGCGGCTCAATGGCAAGCATGAATTATTTCTAACAGATAAACGCCCCCCACGATAATTAATACAAGTTTCGCTCCACTTGTTGTGGAGTTAACGGGTAGTTAAAGAGAAGTTAAAGGGTAGTTAAAGTGACAAATGTCTGACAAGGCAAACGTCTCTTTAACTCCAAGCGAAGCGATAACTCCACTTTAACTCCCCAAAACGAGCAAGTTGCAAACTAGCGAAAGTTGAATAATTCAAGAACTTAAAAACTCAAAAACTCAAGAACTCAATAATTAATACTCTAAATAGGCACGAAGCCTTTCTATATCCTCCCTGCTGAATATCC